>JBCCRB010000271.1:0-4564 GCA_039208465.1 Pseudomonadota bacterium | reverse complement strand
CTTCATCATCGACGACAAAGACGATGGTGTCGGCGCCGGTGGCGGACAGCACTTTTTTGACCGCGTCGCTGGCATTGAAAATGGCCAGCCGTCCGCCGCGTACGGTGATCGACTTTGCCGTTTTGACAAGAACCCGAATGCCGATCGAGGCCAGAAAATCGACGTTTGTGAAATCGACAATAACCTTGTCCTGCTTGCCGGACAAAATGTTGAACGGCATATCGACAACACCTGCTCCGGCAATATCTAGCGATCCATTGAGAGTCACCTTAATGATGCCGTCATCGATTTCTTCCTGGTTCATTTCCATGTCGGGTATCTTTCGCTGGCCAGAATGCACGCTCAATTAGAGGTTGAACCCGCTGTTAGCATGACAAGTGTGACAGGACTGTAACAAGCGGGCAAACGTAAAAAAGATTGCCAGGTCCGGCGAAATTTCCCGAATCCGCGTGAATTAAGCGTGATTCTTAACCTCATCCGGCCTTCCATTACGTAAAGTCAGCTAGGGTCACTTGCCACCGTGAGTTTTACGGGCTTACGTTAGATCTTCGTTAAGTATTGCGGGGGTGCGTTAGATGACGAAACACCGAATTGGCGCGCTTGCGCTCAGTATTCTTTCCTTCATTTTGGGCCCAATGGCTGCCCACGCGGAAGTTGGCACGGCTGTTGACGTGGACCAGGCCGCCACGGTGACCGGCACGGGCGGTGCAAATGGTTTGCAAAGCGGCGCGCGCGTTTCGGTCGGTGACGTTATCCAAACCAACCGAGCCGGCCAGGTTCAATTGCGCTTTGATGACAACACCAGAATTGTTGTCGGACCCAATTCCCAGTTTTCGATCGCGGACATCCAGATGTCATCGAGCAACTCGGCCAACCGGTTCGCTGTCGATGCGGTGCGCGGCAGTTTCCGCTTCATCAGCGGCAAAAGCCCGAAAAATGCGTTTTCCATTCGCACACCAAACGCAACGATCGGCATCCGCGGCACGACCTTTGATATCGAGATTGACCGCGACACAATTTTGGCATCGCTACGCGGTGTCGTAGAAGTGTGCGCCAATGGCGGGGAATGCCAGATCTTACGGGCTCGGTGCGCGGTCATTGTCGCCGACCGTAACGGCAATATTGATCTTCCGTCCCTGACAGAAGCGGGCCAGTTGATCCGCAGTGGATTTCCTTACATCGAAGACCAGCGTCCACGGCTGCTGCCGGCGTTTCGTGCCTCGACCCGGTCCTGCAACCGCTACGCCCTGCCACGTCGCGTGATTTCGGACAATGAGGATGATCCGCGTCTGGATGATGACGAGCCTGAGGAAGAGGAGTTCGACGAGGAAGAGTTCGAAGAAGACGACGACTTCGACTTTAGAGACACGTTCTAAACCGTCTGAACCATGCCTTGAACAATTCGCGCGCCGCAGCTTATCAACTCGATGGGCTGCGGCGCTCAGCATATTTGGACGTACTGTGCTTGGCGTTCGGTATTGTCCCGCGTAATCATTGACGTTCCATGCGACCTGTCATCATCTTTATCGGCCTTATCCTGATCATCTCGGCCACCGCGGCGCGCGTTGCGGACCCTTTTGTGACGCAAACCGTGCGGTCAATTTACTTTGACAGCCTGCAGCAGGTGTTCCCGCGACAATTTGATGACGGGCCGGTGCGGGTCGTCGACATTGACGAGGCCTCATTGGCGGAGATCGGGCAATGGCCCTGGCCGCGTACCCAATTGGCGACGCTTGTGAAGCGGCTCAACGCCTATGGGGCGGCCGTCATTGCCTTTGATATCCTGTTTGCCGAGCCGGACCGTTACTCGCCAAAGCGGCTGTTGGATGATCCTACACTCGGCGGGTTGATCAATCAGCCGACACAGGGGGCAGCGCCAATTGCGCTAGACAATGACCTGGTGTTTGCCGAGGCGATGGCAGCGGCCAATGTCGTTGTCGGGATTGCCGAGGCACTCGATGGCGAGCATCTTTTTGCCTATGAGAAGGCGGGCTTTGTCGAGATCGGGCAGTCGCCGTCGCTCGGGCTTTATCCGCTCAGCGCCACGACCGCTCTGGTGGAGAGCCTTGGCACAGCCGCTGTCGGCATTGGCGGGATCAATGTCAGCCCCGTCGGCCAGACCAATGTGGTGCGAACCGTTCCCCTGATTTGGCGCACGGATGCCGGCATGGTGCCAAGCTTGAGCCTTGAAGCTTTGCGCGTGGCGCTTGGCGAAAGCACGTTCATTGTCAATGGTTCGCAATCGCTGGAGGGAATCGTCGAATCTATTCGGCTCGGGCCGTTTTTCGTGCCGACAACCGATGAGGGAAATTTCTGGGTGCGGTACCGGCGCGATGACAGCGCGCTCTATGTTTCCGCGAAAGATGTTCTGCAGAACAGTGACAATGCGGAGATCAGGGCCGCTTTGGAGGGCAGCATTGTCCTGATCGGTACATCGGCGGCCGGCCTGTTTGACATTCGTTCGACGCCGCTGGGCGAAAATATCCCCGGTGTCTCGGTGCATGCGCAAGTCATTGAGCAGATTTTGCAGGGTGAGTTTCTCTACCGGTCCGACTTTGTCTCCGGCATGGAAGTGCTGGCCTTCATCTTTGTGGGTGCGCTCGTGACGCTGGTGATGGCGCGATTCAGCGCCATGTCAGCGGTCGTGGCGGGTATTGCAGCCGCCATTGTCTTGCTGGTCACCAGCGTTGCGCTCTTCCTTACACAAGGCGTTCTATTTGACGTCACTTTCCCGCTGTTCGGCGGCGCGGCCAATTTCGGCATTCTTGCGGGCTACCAATTCATCAGCGTGGACAAGGAAAAGCGGGTCCTTCGAACGCTTTTCTCGCACTATGTTTCGCCGACAGTGCTGAAAGAAATGGAGGACGATGACTATGCAGTTGAGCTTGGCGGTGAAACCCGAACCGTCACGATCATGTTCTGCGATGTGCGCAATTTCACCAAACTCAGCGAGAACATGGATCCGGCCGATCTTGTTGGCCTGCTCAACCGGCTGTTTACGAGCCAGACCAAAGCCATCCTTGATCAGCAAGGAACCATCGACAAATTTATGGGCGATGCCATCATGGCGTTCTGGAACGCGCCGCTGGCGCTGCCCGATCATGAAAGGCGTGCGTGCCTTGCCATGCTGGAAATGCGTGCCGCACTGAAACGGTTCAACGCTTCGCCGGAAATGGAAGGGCATGACCCGATTTCAACCGGCATGGGATGTGCGACCGGTGATGCTTGTGTGGGCAATATCGGATCGGCGGACCGGTTCAACTACTCGGCCATTGGCGACACGGTGAACACAGCCTCGCGCGTCGAAACAAGCTGCCGTGCCATCGACTATGATATCGTGGTGCTGCGGCATACCACCCGCAAAGCGCAAGATCTTGCTGTGCTCGACGCTGGCCGGATTGATGTGAAGGGCAAATCTGAACGGTTGGCGGTCGACGTGCTGGTTGGTGATGCCGCCATGGCTGCCTCTGACGACTACATGCAGCTTAAAAAAATGCATGGTGATCTTGTCGCGCTCCTTGGCTCCGGCAAAATGAGCACAAAGTCCAAAGATCTGATCAAGAAATGCGGTGCCAGAGCGGCAGGCATCGAGCCCGGTCTCGAAAAGTTCTACGCCCGTATTGCCGAACGGCCAGGGGATTATCGGGCTTGATGAAACATTGGTGGCCAATTGGTCATGCCGCCCAATCGCGGTTGCCGATCTGCCGGAGGTTGATACGGTGCTCACGAACTGCGAAACAGGTGAGTCGGCATTTCGTGCGCAACAAACAATAATGGCGGCGGCTTAAAAGATGGAAAATGTGTTCGCGCTGCTTGTCGGGCTGCAAATCAAGCACTTCGCTGCTGATTATCTCCTGCAGAACGCGTGGATGATTACCGGCAAACGCAGCCTCTTGGCACTTGGCGGCTACGCCCATGCCGGTATTCACGTTTTGGGTACCGCGCTTGTGCTCACCTTCTTCGGTTTGCCGCTGACATTTGTCCTTGCAATTTTGGCCGCTGAATTTGTCATTCACTATGGCCTGGATTTTGCCAAAGCCCATTATGGCGACGGGATTTCAAGCATAGAGCAACCGCGCAAATTCTGGGCCGCTAACGGGCTGGATCAGTTGTTTCACCACCTGACTTATATTGGGATCGTGTATTTTGTCGCCACGATTGGTCCCTGACCGACATCTAAATTGCGCTTGACAGCGCCGGCGCCTCTACGCTTTTCACGCTAAACTTTGTTGACCTGCCGGACACTATCCTACGTTGTATCGTCAGGTGTCTGACTGTTGCGTGGGCGGAGTATGATGGCGACGAGTATGATCGATCTGGCCGGCTACGCCGCCGCTGCACTGGTGTTTCTCACCTTTTCCATGAAAACCTTGATGGCGTTGCGGCTTGTTGCGATCGCGTCGAACGTTGCCTTTCTTGTTTATGGGTACATGGCAGATTTGACACCGATCGTCATTTTGCACGGTCTGCTGCTGCCCTTGAACCTTTATCGCGCCTGGGAGCAGCAGCTGTTGCTGCGTCGGATCAAGGACGCGTTTCGCGCTCCCGTCAGCGCCGATGTGTT
>JBCCRB010000270.1:0-4570 GCA_039208465.1 Pseudomonadota bacterium | reverse complement strand
CGCATCGGAAAATCGGTTTGCGGTAGGTTCAGCGTCTTCGAATAGTCGATCTTAGTTTCGGTCGCGTCGGTCAGGGTTTTGCAGGTCCGTACAGCCGCTCATCCGGCGGCATCGTCATGATGGGTCTGATGAAGAAAGGGCGCGCGATAAGCAAGCGCGAAATCCCGGCCCCGCGATCGCGTGTCAGCGGCGGGCCGGGCCAATAATTCGAATGATGTGGATGCAGTTCATCATAGGGGCGGTGTAGCAATCCGATATTGCAATGTGAAGTCATTTGATTGTGCCGCCATTTGCGCTTATATTGATAGGCAAATGGCACAAGGTGACGCCTATGGACAGTGTTGCAGATGAATTGTTGCGATCTTCGCCCTACAAGCTTCAGGATCTTTTGAAGTTCGGTTTCTCCAAAGAGGAAATTCACGCAATTGTTGCGCCACGGCGCACGATTGAGCGGCGAAAATCGAAGAAAGAGCTTTTAACCGTCGCAGAGACAGACCGGCTAAAAAGGCTGGAGCGCGTTTTCGAAATGGCAGAGCGGGTACTTGGTCAGGCCGACAAAGCCAATCGCTGGCTTCGCAAGTCGAATCGCGCCCTCGACGGACATGTGCCGATGGATCTGCTAAAAAGCGAGAGCGGCGCACGGATGGTTGAAGACGTGCTGCACGCCATCGATTACGGCATGTATAGCTGACGATGATTGTCTGGCGTATCTCCGAATACGCGGACCTTCTGGGCATTGGCGGACGCTATGCCGAGCAGCGATGGAACTATCGCGGCACCGAAATCGTCTATTGCTCGGACCATCCAGCAACCTGCCTTTTGGAATTGCTGGTCCAAGCCGATTTGGAAGATTTGCCAGATACGTACCAGCTCATTGAAGTCAACATTCCGGACACGAACCAGATCGTCGAGGCCGATCTTCCTGACGATTGGATTGAGAACCGTGATCTGACACGGCGGCTTTTTCAGGAAATGGTCGATAATGACGCGGCACCCGGCATTTTAAGAGTGCCTTGCGCCCTGGTGCCGCATGCGCGGAACTATCTTTTGAACCCTAACCACCCTGCGCACGGCGCGATCAGTATCATGTCGGCGAAACGGCATGCGTTTAATCCGCGGTTTGAGCCCTAATCCTCAACATTGCGGTTGAGCTTGTCGTAGATCACGCGCCGCATGACGTTTGTGACCAAAGCAGGCATGAGGCGCCCGGCGAACGCAAACAATTTGGCACCCCCGCCCGGCAGCGAAACCGGTTTGCCGCTAGCAACATCGTTCAGGATCAGTTCGGCGGCCTGTTGCGGCGCCATGCGCTTGTCGGCCTTTGCCCCTTCCGGCGCATGGCGGGCAGCGTGTTCGGTGCGTAATGGCCCCGGATACGCGGTGGTCACCGAAACATCGTTTGCCTGGCGCCATTTTTTCCGAACTGAATTGGCGTAGACGGCAACTGCATCCTTTGATGCACCATAGCTTGCCGCACCGGGGTAGCCGGTAAAATGCGACAAAGAAGAGACGAAACAGATCCTTGCCCCTTGCGCGATCCGCGTACGCCCCATCAGGGCGGCACACAGGCTGATCGGCGCCACGGCATTAACCTCGAGCACGCGAGCGTGGGCTTCAGGGTCGATCTCCTCAAACTTGCCAGTTGCAGAAATGCCGGCATTGAATACCAGCATGTCAAATGGCTCTTGCCTTGCCAGAACATCAATCAGCGCATCCACTTGCGCGCGGTTGGCAAGATCGGTCGTGTGGTGATCAAAGGGGGTGTCAACGTCCATGCGCGAGCGATCAATCGTGGTCACGGCATAGCCCTGATCGTGCAATTGCTGTGCAATTGCCCTTCCAAGGCCCTGGTAGGCGCCGGTGACACATGCCCGTTTGCTCATCGTAGCCGCGCCGTCATCTGAGAAACACTGGACCATGCGCGCACAAAAGCCAGCGATTGCGGCGAGCGGCCATTGGCCATCGCGCTTTCCAGCATCGCCGCCATTTTGTCGGCGCCGATAAACAGAGCACCCGCCCTGCCCGGATCATAGCCCGCCTTGGCGTGCATCTCGGTTTTGGTCGGCCCTGGATGAACAGCTTGCACCGTCACGCTGCCGGCCCATTCGGCCCGCAGCGCTCGCGCGAGCCCGTTCAAGCCGGCCTTTGACGCAGCGTAGGTCGGAAACAGTGCCTGGCCCTTGTGGGCAACAGATCCAACCAGCGTCAGCGTGCCGTTTGCCTTTGACAGCCAGGGAAACAGTGCGCGCGCGATCAGGACCGGCGCGGTCAAATTGGTGTCCAGCGTTTGGCGGACCAGATCGACCGGCTCGATGGCATCATCAACAACCTGGCCGATCCCGGCATTCAGGACAGCATTGTCGAGCTTGAGCCATCCAGCCTTTAAAAGGCCTTGCGCAATAGCCTGCGCACATCCGGCGGGATCGGCGTGGTCAGCGCGCACATAGCGCGTTCCTTCGGGCAACAAGTCAGCGGCTTCTTCTGATGGTTTTCGGCCTACCGCCATGATGTCATGGCGCGCATGAAGGCGTTGGACCAGTGCCAACCCGATGCCGGCCGTCGCGCCGGTGATCACTATCTTCCGGCGTTTGCTCACCTTAACCGGCTCCGCCGAATGTCAGTTCGGTGTCAAGCGCCGACAATGGTTTGCATTTGGCGAGCATGTCGCGCGCTGCAGCGGCATCGGCATCCATCTGTGTCTTGAGGGCGTCGAGACCGTCAAACTTCTCTTCGCCGCGTAGGTATTCGATGAAGGAAACCCGGCAGTTCTCGCCGTAAAGGTCGTCATCAAAATCAAAAATGAAGGTTTCAAGGAGCGGTGCGCCATCTTCATCCACCGTTGGTCGTCGACCGAAGCTGGCAACGCCGTCCAGGATACTGCCGTCGGCCCGGTAAAAGCGGACGGCGTAAATGCCATGCGCCAATGGTGTGTCCGGCGCCAACGCCATATTGGCCGTTGGATAACCAAGGGTGCGCCCAAGTTGTTTGCCACCGGTGACGGTTGCCGATGCAAAATGATGATAGCCGAGCAACATGTTTGCCGCGTTGATGTTCCCTTCGATGAGAGCCTCGCGAATGCGGCTGGATGATATGACTTCGGCCTGTTCATCGCGGAACGCATCAACGAGCGTGACGCCAAACTGGTGGCGTTTGCCGGCTTCCATCATAAAGGCGGGACCGCCACCACGCTTGGCACCGAAATGAAAATCAAAACCGGTGACCACATGGGATGCGCCGAGCCCCTTAATTAGGACTTCGGTAACGAAAGCTTCAGCGGTCAGCTTCGAGAAGGCGCGCGTGAATGGCTGCTCAACCACGGCATCGAAACCGATGGCGGCAATCACTTCTGCTTTTTGCGGCGCGGGCGTGATGCGGGCTAATGGTGTGTCGGGTTTGAAAAACTGGCGCGGATGCGGCTCGAACGTCAGCGCAATGCTTGGTCCGGATGCTTTGCCATTGAGCGCACTGTTCAAAACAGCCTGGTGTCCGAGATGGACACCATCAAAATTGCCGATCGCCACGACGCCGCCGCGCAAATCATCAGGCAAGTTCTCGAAACCGTTGATGCGTGCAATTGGCATGGTCACCGCATTAAGCGAGTTTTGTCATGAGCGCGACCGGTTCGGCGCCAAAGTCGCTCAGAAATTTTGCTAATTGCGCCTGATCGGGCCGGCCATGTTCGCCATATTCGCGGGCGTGGATGCCGTCAGTGATGAAAACGAGGTCAAACCCATTGTCCATGGCACCTTTGACATCGGTGGTGATCCCGTCGCCAATGACAAGGACCTTTTCTTTCGGCGTCTGAGCGCCGCGGGCCTCAGCCGCCAGTTTGAGCGCCAAATCGTAGATCGGTTCATGCGGCTTTCCGGCAATCAGTGTGCGCCCGCCCATCAGCGCATAGCGGCGCGCCAATGCACCGGCGCAGTAAACCAACCGATCGCCGCGTTCGACAACGATGTCCGGGTTGGCGCAAATAAACGGCAGATCGCGACCACGAAAGCGCGCCAGCATCTCTTCGTAATCCTCAGGGGTCTCTGTTTCGTCATCATAAAGACCAGTGCAGACAATTGCGTCGGCCTCAAATTCGTCGACGAGGTCGATATCCAGACCGTCGAAAAGTGAAAGATCGCGATCAGGACCCAGATGAAACTGACGCCTCGGGGCATTTGCCATCAGGGTGCGCGTCACGTCACCAGATGTTGCGATTGCATCCCATGCCTCTTCCGGCACACCCAGCAGGCCAAGTTGCGCGCGCACGCCTGGCGCCGGACGCGGTGAATTTGTGATCAGGACGATTGTCTTGCCGCCTTCACGGGCGGCGGCCAATGCCGCAGAAGCACTTGCCCAGGCTGACTGGCCATTGTGCAGCACACCCCATACGTCGCACAGGATGACATCATAGGCCGGTGACACTTCGACCAATTGGCTGACCATATTCATTTTTTCATTTCCTTGCGGGCCGCGCAGTGCCGTTAACCCAAGCTTTTCACTGTGTCACGAAAATTGCCCGCCAAATCGCCGTGATCGTCGCTGAAATTGAATTTCGCCATTGCTTTGCCCACGCGAAGAT
>JBCCRB010000269.1:0-4577 GCA_039208465.1 Pseudomonadota bacterium | reverse complement strand
GGGCAATCATGATGTGGTCACGAACTTCTACAGCGAACATGGGGCGTCCTTTAGTGGGTCTATTGTCGTTGTTGCCGGGTGCGGCAGGGTGATGATTGATTTTGCCGACAAGATGGTGTTGGACTGCGGCCATCTCCCAAGACGGACACGGATGTCTCCAACCGGCGCGCAATGGCAGACTTTTCCTGTATCAGCTGGAACATTCACCGCTGCCGCGGCAATGATGGTGTCGTCGATCCGGCCCGCACGGCGCAGGTTCTGGCCGACGAGGTTTGGCGACCCGGCACCGATGCGTTGATCCTCACCGAGGCCGACGGAGACTATCCGCCCCATGCCGGCCTGCTTGATCTTGCCGAAGTTGAGCGCATCACGGGCCTGCGCTACGCCCATACGACGGCTGAAAGGCGCTGGGGCGCGCAAAGCCACGGCTTTCTCGGCGTGATCCTGTTCCTGGCACCGTCGATCACCATCCGCACGATGGCGTTGGTCGATCTGCCGGGCCGCTGCCATCGCGGCGCGGTGGTGGCTGAGCTTGAGCTGGACGGGCAGCCCTTTCGCCTGATCGGCACGCATCTTTCGCTGTGGCAGCCCTTGCGGATTGCGCAAATCCGAACGGTCAGCCAACATATGTTCCGCCACGACAAAATGCCGACGATCCTGATCGGCGACCTGAATGAATGGCGCCCTTGGGGCGGCCTGGCGCTGTCGCCCAGATTGATCGGCACCCGCTTTAAAGGTCCGGCCAAGCCGACCTTTCCGATCAACCGGCCGTTCCTGCCGCTTGACCGTGCGCTCGCCGTCGCGCCGGCACGGATCCTCGACACGCAAGTGCTGGACGGGCCCGGCATCCGCATGGCGTCCGATCATCGGCCTCTGGCCGCGCAAATCGCGTTGGGGAACTAGCACCGTCATGGTCTAAACACCGCCATCGCGCGCGCGGGTCCAACGGTGCAGCCAGACCGGGCTATGCGGCGTGCCGTCGCCGCTGCGCAAGCTGAGCCGCAATTCTGCCGCATCCAGATCGCCGGGCGCAAAAAGGAACGTCACGCGCGTGCCGCGCCCATCGGGCAGGGCAAAGGCGCTGATCCCGCTAATCTCGGCGTCCTCATGGCTGGCGATCAACGGCTGCGGATCGTCCAGGGTCGCGGCAACATCCACCACGAACCGGCGATGGCCGGGGCGGTCATGTTCCTTGCCGCTGCGGCTCTGCAAAATGGGCGGCAAACCGCCGGTGCCGGGCGCCTCGCGCGTCCAGGTCAGCCGATATTTAAACGCGTACGCTTCGCCGGGCTGAAGCGCAGCCTTGGGCCGCCAGAAGGCGACAATATTGTCGAGAAACTCATCGCCCGTGGGCAGTTCAACCAGTGTGACCGCGCCCGGCCCCCAAGGCTCAAGCGGTTCGACCATCGCAGAAGGCCGGTCGTGATAGCGCGCCTCGGTATCCTGAAAATCCTCATAGCGGCGCGCGGACTGATATAGGCCAAAGCGCTTGGGCGAGGTATCGGCAAAGGCTGAAACCTCGACCCCGCGCGGATTGGCAATCGGGCGCCACAGCGTTTCGCCTGCGCCATTTTCGACCACCAGCACATCACTGTCATGCACGCGCGGGCGGAAATCATCGGAAACCGCGCCGAGCATCGGCCCTTTCAGATACATGGATGTCAGCGGCGCGATACCAATGTCGTCAATCTCGACCCGCGGGAAAATCGTGGTGCTGATCTCCATCACACTGTCGGTGCCCGGCACCATGGTCATGTCCAGGTGGCCGGTTAGCGATGGGCTGTCGATCACGCCTTCAAGTCGGACGCTGTCGCCGTTGGATGGGTGCAGGCGCAGATGGGTGAAGCGCGGAAATTCTTCCGGCCCGGCACCGCCGGTGCCGATCGCAACCGTTCGGGCTGACAGGCCATAGACCATCGCCTCGCCAACGGCGCGGAAATAGCTGGCGCCTTGCATCACCAGCACTTCATCCATCACATCGGGCGCGTTGACCGGATAGCGAAGCCGCATGCCGGTAAAGCCGGCACCCGGGCTCGTCTCCGGGATTTCGTCAAAATAGCGTTCCTGATAGGAAAACAGTTTCGGGCTGAACGCAATCTGGCGCGGACCATCCTCGGTCATCTGATCAAAAGCAATCGGGTCGGGAAAGTAGAGCCCCGGCGGCAAAAGATCATAGGCGAATTTGGCACCGTGCGGCAGCATCGCCGTCTTGCCTGCAATCGGCCTTATGCCGCGAAATGCGTTGTAATCGAGATCCGCAAAAGGCGGTGAAAGCGGCGTCGTATTTGGCACATAAGCGAGCGCTTGCGCTGCCCGCGCATAATCCAGAAGCGACGCGATCGGCGGCTCCACGGCCATGGCGGGCAAGGCGGGCATGGCGGCAAGCGCCAACAACGCGGTCGAACTGGTCAGGAACGCACGCCGGTTCATCGCGCGACCTCATCAAGTTTCGGCATTAGGATCGGTGCCGACAGGAGCGGAAGGATCACCAGCGCCAGCCAGAAAACACCTTGCGTGCCATTGACCAGGGCCAGCGCCAGCATGGCCAAGCCGATACCGGCTTCAGCCCAGCCCTGCGGTAGATCGAGCCGCTTGGTCTCCGCCGATTTCCACCCGCAATCCCGGCCCATCGCGATTGAAGCGACAAAGCTTGCCTGGCGCAGCATGATGATCGGCGCGAGCACCGTCGACAGCACCAATTCATGGCCCCAGGCGCGCGCAAGTGTGCGTCGGCGCCGAGCCGTTTTCGCGCGTGGCATCGCTTCGATCAGTGCGCAAAGCTTGGGCACCAGCAGCACCAGCGCGATCAACAGAACGGGTAGAAAGCCCCAAATTTCGATTTGCCCGGAAGAGAGCAGGGCGAGCAGGAGGAGCCAGATCGGGGCGGCAAGGTAGCTGAAGATACCCGACAGCAGATGAAAACGGCTAAGCGCATGAAGCCCTGGCTCGCCCAACAGACGCATATGCTGCAGATTGCCCTGGCACCAGCGGCGGTCGCGCTTGAAGAATTCGCCGAGCGTCTGCGGCGCATCTTCGGCGCTCCCAGGCAAATTGGGGCAAAGCGCAACGCGCCAACCTGCACGCCTGATCCAAGCCGCCTCGATAAAATCATGGCTCAGGATTGATCCGCCAAACGGCGCCGACCCCGACAGGCGTGGCAAATGCGCAGCGGCCCGAAAGGCGCTGACGCGTATAATCGCATTGTGCCCCCAGTAATTGCCGCAATCGCCGGACCAGGCGGCAAAACCCTGGCCAAATGTCCGCGACAACAGGCGTGAGGTGACGCGTTGATATTTGCCGAAACGCGTGCGCGCCGGCACCAGTGAAATACTGGCTTGGCAAAGGCCCAGACCGGGATTGGTTTCCATCTCTGAGATCAGATGATTGATGCTGTCGGGTGACATGCGGCTGTCCGCATCAAGGACGACCATATAGTCAAACGAGGTGCCATGAGTGGCCAGCCAGTCGCTGATATTGCCAGGCTTTCGATCGGTTCTGACCGTGCGGCGGCGATAGATCACGTCGCCGGCTTCGATCAGCCCGGCAAGCACTGCTTCTTCACGGGTGGCCACCGGGCCCGCTTCGGTGTCCGACAAAACAAAGATCTTTGTCTTGGCGCCAAGGCCGATCGTTTTCAGGCCGACGGCCAACCCTTGCAGATAGGTGGCCACCGGTTCCGGCGGTTCACCGCACAGCGTGATCAGGATCGCCGTTTCGCCACGGGGCGTCGGTGTCTCGTGTGGTTCCATCCGCTTAGCCTTCGGCGAAAGAAGACCCAGCACGGAAGTGGCCGCGCCGCCCGAAATCCAGATCGCATTGAAAGCGATCAAAGGCAGGACCGACCAGGCAACCCAATTCCATGTGTCCACGGCGCGTGCAAATGCCAGGATCAGGATCGCCGAAAACAAACCGAGCAGGACCAGGAACGCCAAAAGCGCAGGCCGCGGCCTTGCAAAGCCGGTCTTCGGCCTCGCAACGTTGGTCCCTTTGATGTGGTGAGCAATCGACACTTGGTAATACCTCGGTAGGTGACTTAGGTCAGCAATCCGTAATGGCACTTCTGTTGGCGAATTAAGTTAGGGCGCCGGTTCAGCCGACGCGCGTGAAAACACCGGCCACATGCGTGAGAAAATGCCGTCCTTGCGCACGAGCGCGTGGTAAAGCGCTGCGCCGATATGCATCGCGACCAGGATCGCAATCGCGTAGGCGGCATAATAATGGACCGACTTGGCGACAGCGGCCAACGCGTCAGAGCGCGGCACCAGCGCAGGTACGCCCATCGCGTCGAGCGCCTCAATCGGAAAGCCGCCGGCCCGGACCCGGATGTAGCCGGACAAGGGCATCACTAACAAAAGAATATAGAGCCCTATATGGGTCGCATGCGCGGCAAATTCCTGCATGGGCGGCAGGTCGACAGGCTTCAGTTTCGGGGGGTTGCGCCACCGATAAATGAGCCGGACAAAAATGAGGAGAAGCAGCACAACACCCATGTTTTTATGGGAAATGAACATCATGTTCCGCAATTCGCGGCTCAGCGCCTCATTAAGCATCAGACAGCCGACAGGGATCATACCCAG
>JBCCRB010000268.1:0-4593 GCA_039208465.1 Pseudomonadota bacterium | reverse complement strand
GCGGCAATGTCGAGAACACCCGGTTTCGGTTGTGGGATATCTGCCATGGTGATTTCCGGCTCAAATGCTTGTTTCGCGGTCTTCCAGCGGCGCGAAATAGCCGCCTGCAGCGCGAATGTCGAGAAGGTCAGCCGGGGCTTTGCCACCCGGGCCAATGGCAATCAATGCGGCAACTTTGCCATCGGGCTTGCTTTGTGTGGCTAGCACTTGGCCGGAAGTCCAGTTGTCGAAGGCCTTTTCACTGGCAGCTGTCGCAACATAGACCCGCCAATCGAAAGGAACGGGGTCGGACAAAGTCGGCGCCAGTGCCAGTGCATCGACCGCTTCAAACGGGACCGGCACAACCGGTAGGCGGGCCATCACTGACAAATTGTTTTGCGCGTTAAGCCCCGTCCACCACGCGGCTGACGACGGGCTTGGCGTTTCGACGACCAATATGGCGTTTTCGGCCGCGATCGCGCCGTTCATGGCGTCGGTGACGTCATCATGGGTGAACACGGAGACGGTGAACCCGAACTGGTAACGTACCGTGTCCTGCAGTCTGGTGTCCGCTGTCTTTGGTAGATGGACGCTAAACGGTGCCTGAAGCCAGGTGAAAGTTGAAATGATCTCGCGCCAGAGATGGGTGATCATCGAAAACGGGATCGAGCCTGAATGGCGCGCCTTGAGCACGTCGATCATCTGTGCTTCGCGACCCGGGCGAAATGCGGCCCCCTTCGTGCTGGAGGCCCCTTTTGCCTTAATCAATTCGTCAATGACCTCGGCACGCTGCATCAACAAGGCGTGGATGGATTGATCGGCCATGTCGATCTTGGCGCGCAGTTCGGCCAGCTTTTGAAGGTCTTGGTCGCTCATTATCGTAGGCTGTAGGTCAGTTCCCGATTGTGCGCAATTTATTCCTGATTTGCGTTACGGTTTACCCGGCCGGCCGCCGATCCCTGCGGCGCAAAGACCGGCACAAAGACGCGGCGCGACTGGCGTTCGGTGACCGGCAGGCCTTCAAACAGCCGCTTTTGCGCTTCGATGATCAGGACGCCCGACAACATCGGCCATAAGCGTAAACCGATCGCTTCAAGGCGACCCGACAGTTTGTAGGTCAAAAAGCGCCGCGACGGCGGGAAGAACAAGGCTTCGGTTTCAGCTGTGGCCGTGAAGTTGGTTTCACGCAGCAGGCGGACGATCTGCGACCGTGAATAGGGCCTGCCGGTTCCAAACGGGGTTGATTCCACGCGGGCCCAGACACCTTGCCGGTTGGGCACCACGATCACCAAACGGCCATTGGGCGCCAACACACGCCACATCTCCATCAGGGTTTCGCGCGGGTTCTCGGCATGCTCGAGCACATGGACCATCAGGATGCGATCGACGGCAGCATCTGCGAGCGGCAGTTCTTCATCAAAGACCAGAGCGGTTTTTGATGGTCCTGTTCGTGGCCAACGGGCTGCCCCATGATTGGCCAGCATGAATGACATTGTGCGGTCGGTGTCGGGCTCGAAGCGCTCCAACCAGGGGCGGGTATAGCCGAGCCCGAGCAATCGTTCATTGGCAACCGGTTCCCAAATGCGGGACAGCGCAAGGCCAATGGTCTGCGCCGCGCGCCGTCCAAGTTCGGAATGATACCATGCCCGCAGTTCTACGATGTCCATATGCATGCAATTACAAAAGCGGATTTGACGGCGCTGCGCAAATGGCTTTCATGGGCGCAAAGAGGGCAATGCCATGGATGACAGCTATTCGGCGCAGCAATTGCGCGATCTCCTTGACTTGAAACCGCACCCGGAAGGGGGTTGGTTTGGTGAAACCTATCGCGATCCGGCGACCGTCGATGGGCGTTCGGCTTCGACGGCGATCTACTTTTTGCTTGAGGGCGGTGATGTTTCGCACTGGCACCGGGTCACCGATGCCGCCGAGGTTTGGCACCATTATGCCGGTGCACCGCTGGTGATCACGCTGTCGGCAAATGGCCATGACGCGCAGGCGCATCGGCTCGGTACGAATTTTGCCATTGGCGAGCGGCCACAATTGGTCGTGCCGGCCAATTGCTGGCAGACGGCAGCGAGCCTTGGTGCCTGGACACTGGTTGGTTGCACGGTGGCCCCGGGATTTGAGTTTTCATCCTTTGAACTGGCGGCACCGGATTGGCGCCCGACCCCGCGCGCGCCGGGCGGCGGTTAGATCTTGTTTTTCCTGAACAGGCCTGACGCCAGTACGGCACCGCCGACAATCAGGAGGCAGGCTAGCGCGAGCGCCCAAGTTGCCGGTGCGGCACCGGTGGCGACCAGAATGATCGTTGACAGGAGCGGTGCGGCATAGCTGGCTGTGCCCAGCCATTGGATGTCGCCGAATTTAACGCCGTAGTCCCATGTGTAGAATGCACCGCCGAGCGGCAACAGGCCCAGCCCGATCAGGCAGGCCCATTGGGTTGCTGTCGGCGCCCAATTGATCGCCTCAAATAGCAGGGCGGCTATCGCCGAGAACAGGGCTGCGACCGTGCAGGACAGGGCGACATATTTGGTCGGCACGGCGGCAAACAGGCGTGAACCGAGGGAGTAGCTTGCCCATGTGAAGGCGGCGGCCAAAGCGAGGCCGTACCCGCCGATTGCCTCGCCTGAGAAACGCAGATCGCCGCCGCCGGTGATCAACAGGGCACAGCCGGCAAAACCCGCCAACGCGCCCGCGATATGATACCAGCGCAATCGTTCGCCCGGCAAAAGCGCACTGCCGACCACGATCAGGACCGGCCATAGATAGGCGATGAGGCTGGCCTCCGCCGCGGGCGCGCTTTTTAATGCCGAGAAGTAAAGTGCATGATAGGCAAACAAGCCGAATGCAGATGCAGCGAGTGCCTTAAGCGGTGGTCTGCCGGTTTTAGCCGATGAGCGTGGGCTGCCTGTCGCGATGTAGGCCAACCCGACCAGCGCGCCGACAGCAAAGGCGATTGCTGCCGTTTGAAAAGGCGGAATGCCCTCGGTGCCGACCGTCAGCAAAGCCAAAAGTGCCCAGGCGCCGATGGCGGTCAGGCCCAAAAAGTTCGCTTGTCTGCGTTGGGGAAGGTCGGCTTGGTGCATGGCCGCCCATGCGGCGCATGGCTTAGTTTGTCAATTGCTCAAACCGGGTGGCACGCGCGCGAACGGTTACCAGTCGTGTTTTTACCTTGGCGCTGACCGGCGCATGAAAACTGGTTTCGGCAATTGGGGCGAAGCCGATTTCAAAATCGCCGTTTTGCTGCATCCATTTGATGTCCTGCTTGTCGGCATCGTAGCCGGCGATCGGCACAAACCGGCCGCGACAGGTCACGATATCACCTTTAAAGCCGCGTGCGCTGAACGGTACGGTCCGCAGATAGGATAGTTTGATATCCATGCGCATGGCGCCATCGAAGGCCTTGATCGTGCGGTTGCAAACATCGCGTGGCCTGGCGGCGTACAACATGCCCGCGCTGATGGGATCGGCAGCGTCGACCAATTGGGATGCGTCCAGTGGCACCCATTTGCCGCGTTTTCTCACCGGTGGTTCATTCTGCGCGCCGGTGATCGTGTTGCCGGAAAAGGTGAAGCGGCTGGTCTTTGTCTTTTTGCCCTCGGTATACGTCACGGCGAATTCAGATGGGCTGGCTTTGTCTCCGCCGAAAAGGCCTTTTGCCGTCAGGCTGCCATTGATTGCGGCAATGATGCGGGCAATGCCTGATGAGCGCAGCGTGCCGTCGACGCTATAGGCGCCCGCATCGGTGATGCTGGTTTCAAAGCCGGCTTTGCCGATTGGTAAGCCGAAAGCGGCGATGGTGTATTCGGTGCGAAACCGTTGCTGGTCATTTGCCCTTGAGGCGGCCGGGACAGCTGCGGACAGCAGAATTGCCACGCTGGCGAATGTGATCCATTTGCTCATCTTCTGAGGCGCCCTTTGTCTACCGGTGTCCCTTTCGGTTGTGTGGCATGTTGGTGCGCAATGCGGTCGAACTGTGGCCAACCGGAACCAAGTTGGCAAAATGTGCGCTGACCGTTGACGGTTGGCCGATGTTTGACTATAGCACCGCGACTTTTCCGCTCTTCGTATTGCGAACAGCCGGGCCAGCGGTGCTGGTTTCGAACGGAGCCGGATTTTCTGGAATTGACGCAATTGGGTGACCCATGTCCCGTACCTGTGAATTGACATCGAAGTCTGTAATGTCTGGCAATAATGTCAGCCATGCAAATAACAAAACAAAGCGCCGCTTTTTGCCAAACCTTTGCCAGGTAACACTGCATTCGGACGCGCTTGGCGAAAAGTTCAAACTGCGCATCTCGGCGGCAGCCTTGCGCACCGTTGAACATCGCGGTGGCCTGGACGGCTTTTTGGCCAAGGCTAAAACAAGTGAATTGTCTTCCCGCGCGCGTTTGATCAAACGCCGTATCGCACAAAAGCAAGCTGACGCCGCGGCTTAAGCGCGACGTCAGAAACTGAAACCCCCATCAAACTGCGTGTAGCCACGGCTGCACACTGGTGGCATCACCCAGGATAAAAAAATGCGGACATCTCCGATTTCTTTGCTGCCTTATTTGGCAGCCATGACGCTCGTCGTCGTTGCCTCAAACTATCTGGTTCAGATCCCGTTCG
>JBCCRB010000267.1:0-4605 GCA_039208465.1 Pseudomonadota bacterium | reverse complement strand
CGCAAGCCTCATAAAATCCGGTCGTGTTAGCGATAACATCGGCTTTCACGCGCGGATCAATATCCTTGAAATGCATGTAGGAAATCCGGTCCATGTGACGCTTCATGAAGGCGACCGGATCAAACCCGGCATAAGAATGGTGGCCGGTATCGAAGCAGATTTTCAGAAAGCTTTCATCGACCTCGTTGAGCAATCGCTCAAGTTCAGGCTCAAAATCCATGAACCCGGCCGCATGCGCGTGAATGCCAACCGTCAGGCCATAGTCCTCCGCCCCCATTTTCGCCACTTGCGCAATGCGATCACGGTAAGCGTTCCACTCGGCCGGTTCCATCTGTTCGGCCGCATCGACGCGCCCGGCGGTCGGCGCACGGCGTTCGGAGATGGAATCGATTAAGACCAGATGCTGCGCGCCATGCGCGACCAACGCCTTGCACGTGCGCACCGAACCATCCAGCACATCATCCCATTGGGCCGGGTCGTGGAAAGCGCGAAACACAACACCGCCAATCAGCGTCAGATCATGCTCAGCCAGCGCATCCGCCACTTGCGGCGGGTCTTCGGGCATAAAGCCGACCGGGCCTAATTCAATGCCCTTGTAACCGGCCTCGGCATTCTCTTTCAGCACCTGCTTCCACGGCGGATTGCGCGGGTCGCCCGCAAACTCAACGCCCCAGGAGCATGGCGCATTGCCGATCTGTATCGTCATGTCCGTGTCTTTCCGAGAAATCTCTTAAAGTGATGCAAGTTCAACCCATTGGCGGGAGTCGTTAGAGCGTCGGGCTGCTTCAATGATGCGATTGACTTCCATCCCGTCAGCAAAGGTCGGCCAGACCGGCTGGCCGGTCTCGATCGCCGTCAGAAAATCCTTCGCCTCGATGATGATCTGGTCCTGATAGCCGGTGCCGTGGCCCGGACCCTGACAAAACGGCAAATAATCGGGATGCGCCGGCCCTGTCAGGATCTTGCGGAACCCGGCATGGGTTTCAGGGCCCTTGTTCTCATAGAGCCAAAGCGCGTTCTGATCTTCCTGGTCAAACCGGATCGATCCTTTCGAGCCGTGGATTTCATAGGCATAGCCCATCTTCTTGCCGTGCGCGACGCGGCTGAAGAACAGATGGCCCATGGCACCACCCTCAAAACGGCACATGAACTGCGCCTGATCATCATTGGTTACTTTTTCCGGCCCATGCATGCCGGATCGCTCATCAATCACCGTTTCGATCACCGCGCTCAACGACTGAACAGGCCCGACCAGCGCGAGCGCGGCATTGACCATGTGCGGCGCCAAATCGCCCATCGCCCCCGACGCGCTGTCACGCGTGCGCCAATTGGCGGCGATCGCCGGATCGGCCAGGAAGTCCTCGGTATGTTCACCGCGAAACCAATAGATTTCTCCGATCGCCCCATCGGCGATCAATTGGCGCGCAAATTGTGAGGCAGGTGTGCGGATGTAGTTGAAACCCGTCATGGTGGCGACGCCCGCCTTTTCGGCGGCAGCGACCATCGCGCGGCTCTCCGCCAGATTGCGTCCAAGCGGCTTTTCACAGAAAACCGGCTTGCCCAGCGCCAGCGCTGCCTCGGCAATTTCCAAATGCGTATCTTGCGGCGAGGCAATGATGATGGCTTCCACTTTTTCATCGGAAACCAGTTCTCGCCAATCGGCCGTACCACGCGCAAAACCATAGGCGCGCCGGTATTTTTCGGCACTTTCCGGCGATGTCGCACAGACCATTTCAAGGCGCGGCCGCAGGCCCGTATCAAACACCGCACCCACTGCCGCATGGGCAACAGCATGTGCCTTGCCCATGTAGCCACCACCAATAATGCCAATCCCGATCGGGCTCATGGATGCTCCTCCCTTGAGCGCGGCGCAGGTTTTTGCAACCGGTTGCAAAACCCATTGCGCTGTGTTTCCATATCCGTCAAGCGGCTTTTTTCAGCCGATCGAAATTTTGACGGGATTAGTGACAATGTCCGCCTTGGGAGGATTGAGGGCCATTGTGATCGGCCGCGCCGGCATGGATCTGGCGCCGGAACCGGCTGGCATGGCCATCGATGATGCGACGGTTTTTTCGGCGAGCCTTGGTGGGTCCGCGGCCAACATTGCCGTTGGGATTTGCACACTGGGTGGCAGCGCTGCGCTGCTGACTGCCTTGTCGCGCGATCCGGTCGGTGATTACTGCATCAAGCAATTGCAAGCCTATGGCGTCGACACGGATTTTATCGTGCGCACCGGTGGCGAGACCCGCTCATCGCTGGCACTCACCGAGGCGCGCGTGGAAAACCACCGCACGCTTATCTATCGCAATCAGGCATCAGATCTGGCGCTCAGCCGCGATGATCTTTTCGGCATTGATTGGGCGGCATGGGACACGCTCGTCATCACTGGCACCGCGCTGGCGCGCGAACCCTCACGCGCCGCCACCTTTCAGGCCTTACGGGCCGCCAAGGCGCACAAATTGCGCACGATCATCGACGTCGACTACCGGCCTTATTCCTGGGTCTCGCCGGAAGATGCCCGACAGACCCTCACCCGCGCTTGCGATCTTTGCAGCATCGTCGTCGCCAATGATGAAGAGTTTGGCGTTCTGGCCAATGATGGTGATGGTTACGCGATCGCGCAAAAGATGGCGGCGAAGGACGGGACAATCATCGTCTACAAAATGGGCGCCAAGGGCAGCCGCACATTCGCCAATGGCAACAGGATCGATACCGGGATCCGTAAAGTCACGCCACTGAAGCCCACAGGCGCGGGCGATGCGTTTCTTGCCGCCTTCCTGACCGCCCTGGCCCGTGCTGACAAGGTGGCGGACGCGGTTGATTTTGGCAGCACCGCTGCGGCGATCGTCGTCACCAAACCGGGTTGCGCGCCTGCCATGCCCACCAATGAAGAGATAACAGAATTTGCAAAGGGCCATCCAATGGCCCCGCCCGCACTGGAGAACGCCTGACAATGCATATCGCGCCCTATGACAATAAGAACGAACCGATTGTCGGAACCGACCATGACGTGGTGCCGCTCAACTATTTCAACATCGTCAAGCTGAAGGCAGGCGAGCGCTTCACCTATCAGGTCGAAGGCTACGAGACCTGCATCGTGCCCGCCACCGGCACCGTCAATGTCAGCGTCGGCACGTTTCAGGCACCTGATCTGGGCGGGCGCGGCGTTGATGTGTGGGATGGCGAGCCGGAAGGCGTTTATGTGCCGACGAACGCCGAGGCAGTTATCATTTGCCAGTCAGAAACGGCAGAGATCTTCATCGCCGGGGCAAAATTTGACGAGGTACTTGAACCTTTTGCCGTGCGCGCCGACGAAATCGATCTTGTGCAATATGGTTCGGACGACACCAAGACCCACCGCAAGATCAAGCATATTCTCGGTCAAAAACAGGCCGGCAAGGTGGGCCGCCTGCTGGTCAGCGAACTCTACACGGTTGGCGCCGGCGGATGGTCGGGCTTTCCCTCGCACAAGCATGACACCGACCGGCTGCCGGATGAAACACGCCATGATGAGACCTATAATTTCCGCTTTCGGCCCAATCACGGCTCGGGCATGCAGATGCTGCAGCGCGAAGAAGATAAGCCCGGCGATGCGTTCCACGTGGTCGATGGATCCACCTTCGTGATCGACAAGGGCTACCATCCCTGCTGCGCCATGCCCGGCTATGAGATGTACTATTTCACCATTCTCGGCGGGCTGTCGCAGCGCCCGCTGGTCCAATACTTCCAACCCACCCATGCCTACCAGATTGAAACCATCCCGGGCATCAAGGACATGGTCGCCAAATTCAAATGAGCCGCGCAACACTCGCCGACATTCTGCCCCAGGCAAAACGCGACAAGACGGCCCTCGCCGGTCTTGTGGTGCTCGGCTGGGAGGATGCAGCGGCTTACGCCGATGCGGCCCAGCAGTTAGACGTGCCGTTGATCCTGCAGGCAGGGCCCGGTTTCCGGCGTCATATGCCGCTTGAGGTCATCGCGCCGATGTTTTTGCACGTCGCCGCGACCGCATCGGTGCCGGTCGTCGCCCATCTGGACCACGCCACCGACCTGGAAGAGTGCCGCAAGGCGCTCGACCTTGGATTTTCCTCCATCATGTTCGATGGATCGGCAAAATCCTTGAATCAAAATATCGACCAGACCGCGCAAGCCGTTGAGATGACTCGTCAATATGACGCCTCCTGTGAAGGTGAAATCGGCTTCGTTGGATACGCCGAAGGCGAGCCTGGCTCGGTCACAGACCCCGATGAAGCCCGCCGTTTTGCGCAAGAGACCGGCGTTGACGCCATGGCCATCTCGGTCGGCAATGTGCATCTGCAAACCAAAAAGGCCGCCGAGATCGACCGCAAGGCGCTTGAGGCCATCGACGCCGTGACAGATGTGCCCCTGGTTTTACATGGCGGCTCCGGCATTCCTTCCGATTGTCGCCGCGCCCTGGCGCGCGAGACATCGGTTTGCAAATTCAACATCGGCACAGAATTGCGCATGGCGTTTGGCACAGCCCTTCGCGAGACCCTTGATGGCGAACCGCAATTGTTTGACCGCCTGACGATCATGCGCGGCGTCGCGCCGTCTGTGACCAACGAAGCCAAACGGATCATGCTT
>JBCCRB010000266.1:0-4613 GCA_039208465.1 Pseudomonadota bacterium | reverse complement strand
CCTCGCACGCGTCCTGGGCGTGCTTGAGCCGATCGCCGCCAAGGCTGGCGCTTCGGTTGCCGATGTGATCGTGCTGGCCGGTAATGTTGGCATTGAAAAAGCCGCCCAAGCGGGCGGCCATACAGTCACCGTTCCGTTTGCACCGGGTCGGGGCGATGCAACCGATGAAATGACGGATGGCGATTCCTTTGAGTATCTGGAGCCGCTGGCCGACGGTTTCCGCAATTGGGAAAAGTCTAAATTTGCTGCTGAACCAGAAGAAATGATGCTCGACCGTGCGCAGTTGATGGGCCTGACCGGCCCGGAGATGACCGTTCTGGTCGGCGGGATGCGCGCTATGGGCGCCAACCATGCCGGTTCCAAATATGGCGTGTTCACTGATCGCGAGGGCCAATTGACGAACGACTTTTTCGTCAATCTGACCGACATGGGCAATGAATGGAAACCGGTCAAAGGCGGCACCTATGAGATCGTGGACCGTGCGTCCGGCGATGTGAAATGGACCGCCACGAGGACCGATTTGGTGTTTGGCTCAAACTCGATTTTGCGCGCTTATGCAGAAGTCTATGCGCAGGATGACGGCCAAGCCAAATTCGTCGAAGACTTTGTATTGGCCTGGGCCAAAGTCATGCACGCCGACCGGTTCGATTTGGCGCACTAACCGACACCTACAAAGAAAAGCCCGGGCAGAAGAAACCTGTCCGGGCTTTTGCTTTGCCTGCTTACCGGTCCCGTTACACGGTGACAAAGCGGCTTTTTTCGTCGGCGATTTTCCGCCAGAGCCAAACGCCATAGCTGCAAATTAGAAGCGCGATGATGAGCTCGCGCATTTCCGTGTACTCATAGCCATAGTCGAGCAGCCGACCCGTATCGATGCACGCAATCTGAAGCACGAAAACGAATAGCGCGCTGATCGCCGCCACCCGCCGCAGCCGAACGGCGCCTTCGCGCGTGGCGATGACGAGACCGAGGCCAACTATCAGCAGCGAGTAAAACTGGTAAACCACAAGGCTGGAGGTCGCATAGGAAAGTGCGCACATCGGCAAGGCAACCGCTGTCATGGCGACCGGTGGGACAAAAAATCCAATGTTCCCCGGTACAAGCCAAGGCGCAGATAGTTTGAGCAATGGCAGCACCACAAACATGGCCATGGCACCGGAATAAAACACCAACTCAAACCGGTTCGAGTAGAAATTGTGGAGGTTGGTTTCGTTCTGCAGGTTTGCAGCAAATTGCTCGGGCGTGCCCCACCCGAAATAATGTTGGCCGTAGGAAATCTCTTCGAGCAACAGGAACGCGGTTGCCGCCGACATAAGGAAAATTGCGGCCCGCCCGGAAATGCCCATGAGCCTTGGCACCTCCTTTCCGCTGGCCGACACAGCCGCCGCAATGAGCGCGACCAGACCAGCGAGAATGAAAACCTCCTGCAGGACGGCAATCAATTGCGTTTCTTCCACCATACGCCCGAACAAAATCGGCGCATGCAGCGCCAGGGCGACACCCATGACGGCCGTTGTGATGGAAGCCATGGTCATCGTGGCAAAGAAGCGTGGTTTCGGCGTTTCCCGAAGAGCGCGTTCAAGCGCTTGATTGTCAGGGCACAGGTGAATTGCGGCGCGCCATGCCGCCAGCGCTGAAAAAACAATTACGGCCCATTCGGCGTTCGAATAAGCCGACAGACCTCGCGTCGGATAGACCTCCTGCAGAAAGTCTCGACCTAGAACGTAGCGGTGGATCAAGACTGCTGAGATGAGGCTCACAGCACAAAATGCCAACGAAATGATCGTTTTGAACTGCTGTGCCATGGCGCCGGCCTTTTCAGAAAAAGCTGTTGCGCGCGTCGCTTGCAAAGAAAAAACCGAGGCAGCAGCTGCGCGCATCGGTTGAAAAATCTACGGCGTGGTTTGTAAAAATCGGCCGAACGACACCGCCAAGATTTAGCGGTGTTGTCCAGCCGAAAAGGTCAGTCTTGCTTAGTCATTCATGGCGATCCGGCCGCGTGGGCCGTTCCAGATGAACGCGCGCGGGCTCGTGACCTTCATCGTGGAACCGTCGGCAGCAGCATAAGTGTTGCCGCGCTGATCGACATAAAAGATCTGCCCACCATTAACGCCCGTCAGGGTTTGCAGCGTATAGCCATTGCCGGCCGAGCGAATACGAACGCGTTGCCGTGTGCCCGCGCGGTCAAAGCCTTTGAATTCACCTGGATCGAGCACGATATTGCTGGGTGGTGGGGGTGGTGGTGGCTCAATGCCACCACCGCCACCGCCATTGCCGGGTGGTGCATCGATGGTCACGCAACCGGTGACCATTAGGCCGCAAAAAGCAACCAGAGCGCCGCGCCGCGAAAATTTGGAAATAGACATGATAGTTTCCCCTCGTTTAAAACTGTAAAAATTGTGTGTGGTCAGTCGTTGAGCGCGATGCGGCCTAACCATCCATTCCAGATCGCGCTGCGCCGACCGGTCACTTCAAGCGTCGTGCCGTCTTGTGCCTGGAAGATGTTGCCGCCCTGGTGAACATAGAAAACCTGGCCGCTGTTGCGTCCGGTTAGCGTTTGCAGCGTGTAACCATTGCCGGCAGAGCGGATACGCACGCGCTGTCTTTTGCCCGACGTGTCGAAGCCTTTGAATTCGCCCGGATCGAGAACGAATTGGGCCGACTGCACGGTAATAACGGAATTGTCGCGGGTAATGTCCGGGACAACCATCAGGGCTGCTGCCGGCTGAACGGGCATGGCTGTTGCCAGTACAAGCGCACCGGCCATCAATGTAGATTTGTTAAACATGGTCTTCTCCTTTGTGTGCGCCCCCCTTCCGGGCGATGTGGAGAAGATGCCGGATGCTTGGCGTAAGGCACATAAGGGAAATCCCTCATTTGCCGTAACGTCAATTTCGTGCACTCTGGAGGGGCTTTAGGACAATCCCGGAGAATTCAGGTGCAGCAGGACAGTAAAATTGGGAACCGGCAGCAATCGATGCCGCGCTTCATAACTCGTGCTGCGTATCCAGCAAACCTTCGCGCAGCGCATAGCTCAGCAACTCGGCGACCGAGTGCACATCGAGTTTGCGCATGAGGTTCGTGCGATGATTATCGACGGTCTTCAAGCTGACGCCGAGCCGTTCAGCAATCTCACGATTAGCGCTGCCACGCGCAATCAGGCTGAGCACCTGGCGTTCGCGCAAGGTCAGTTCGGGTCCATCCTCGGCTTCGGCAATAAGGAGCGCCGCGTCGGGCGAGATAACCCGCGCGCCGCTAATGATAAGCGGGATCGCCTTGATCAGATGATCCATGTCGCCATTTTTCATGAAAAGCCCATCAACGCCGGCGGTAACCAATTCGCTCAACAGACCGCGCGATGTCATGCCGGTAAAAACGATTACCTTTGTCTCTGGCGACCAACGCCGCGCTTCGACGAAGACATCAATACCCTGCGCGTAGGGCATGCCGATATCGAGCGACAGCACAGTCGGTCGATGCTGTTTGACGAGCCCGATGGCGTCGATTCCTGTGGCGGCCTCGGCAACAGTCTCCACATCGCCATGCGTTTTCAACAGCGTAGACATGCCGTTTCGGAGCATCACATGATCGTCGGCGACGATACCTGTGCGCGCGCCGGGTGCGGAGGCTGATTGTGTCATTGAATATCCTGGCAACAATCCCGCGCCTGTTATCAGTCATGAAGGCAAGCAAAGCAATGGTGGCAGCGATTGCCGTCACGCTTCTTTTCGTCACATTACGGCCGGCCTTTGCAGCCGGTGAAACCGTGCCGCTCGTCGATGGGCGCCTGCGTATCGATCTCGCCTCCTACGCGTTGGTCTACGCCGATCCGACAAAACAACTGACGATTGCCGACATCGCGGCGGACGATTTTGCGACAAGCCTGAAACCGGTCGACGGCCAGCTGATCGATTTCGGATTCACCGATGCGCGAATCTGGACCAAGGTCCGGCTGCGCAACGCGAGTGAAGATACCGGCGTCTGGCGTATTTCGCACGAGATCAACGTCACCGACATTTTCAGGGTCCATCTTTCACGCACCGATCCCCAGGGGCGCCAATCGGTTGAAACGGTGCTGACACTCAACGGCGACAGCACATTTGCCCAGCGGCCCGTCAGCCACCGCCTGCCGGCATCAGATGTACGGCTTGCGCCGGGTGAAGAGGTGGCGATTTTCATCGAGTATGAAACCGGTCAGGCAACCCAAATGCCGCTCTTTGTCGAGACCATCGATTCCTTCAATGAGCGCGTACGTTTTGAGGATGTGATCATCATTGCCCCGCTGGCGTTTGCCGCAGGCATGGCGATCATCAGTACCCTCTACCTTGCAGCGCTCGGCATGCGCGCTGCAATCCTCTACGGCACCTATATCCTGCTTGCGACGCTGCACCTGTTCCACGCTGACGGCTATGCCTTCCAATATTTTTGGCCGAACCTGCCGCAATGGAACGCCATCGCCATGGGGCCAATCGGGATCAGCATCGGCTGTTTCGGCAGTTTTTTTACCTGGGCTTTTATTGAGGCACGCAAGCACCACCCGTTCTTTGCCGTGGCGCTCCCGGCCACAGGTTTGCTTGCAGCGCTGTTTGCCGTCGGCTTTCCCTGGTTCGTTG
>JBCCRB010000265.1:0-4639 GCA_039208465.1 Pseudomonadota bacterium | reverse complement strand
CGGCGGTCGATCCCGTATTCACGGAAAATGCTTATCGCAACGTGTCGATTGCCTATTTTGATCAGACCACGTCAGCGGGAGAGGGCGTGCCCGAATACGCCATCGCATTCAAAATGCTGGAAAATGGCATAACCCGCGATCTGGAACTCGACTATGGTGACTTCGCGCTTGAAGGAACCTTGACCGCGCTGGAGCTGTTGCCCGATTCTGATTGCTGATTGGTCTCGCACGCTTCGCACCACTTGCATTTACAGGCAACAGCGGTTATCTGCCCGCTCATTCCACACACGGAGTTCAGGCTCTGCCCGGGAGAAATCCGGCAGCGCCACCGGTTGCGGTTCATCCGCTAAGGCTCCGTGGAGGCGAAACCGGAAAGGAAAAACAAGATGGCACTGCCTGAATTCAGCATGCGTCAGCTCCTGGAAGCTGGCGTTCACTTTGGTCACCAAACACACCGTTGGAACCCCAAGATGGGGAAATACATCTTCGGTGACCGCAACAACATTCACATTCTCGATCTGTCGCAGACCGTGCCGCTTCTTGAGCAGGCACTCAAAAAAGTGTCGGACACAGTGGCCGGCGGTGGCCGCGTGCTGTTTGTCGGCACCAAGCGTCAGGCATCGGAAATCGTCGCCGATTCAGCGGCACGTTCCGCGCAATACTACGTCAACGCGCGCTGGCTCGGCGGCATGCTGACGAACTGGAAGACCATTTCCAATTCGATCTCACGCTTGCGCAAGCTGGAAGAGCTGATGGCCGGTGAAGCACAGGGCTTTACCAAGAAAGAGCGTCTGAACCTTGAGCGCGAAATGGAAAAACTGACCCGTGCGCTTGGCGGCATCAAAGATATGGGCGGCATTCCCGACCTGATGTTTGTCATCGACACCAACAAGGAAGCCATCGCTATCCAGGAAGCACACCGTCTGGGTATCCCGGTCGTGGCGATTGTCGATTCCAATTGTGACCCTGACGTTGTCGATTTCCCGATCCCGGGCAATGATGATGCAGCCCGCGCCATCTCGCTTTACTGCGACTTGATCGGCAAGGCCTGCATCGACGGCATCGCGCGTCAGCAGGGTGCTTCCGGCGTTGATATTGGCGCCATGGAAGAGGCACCGGTTGAAGAAGTGTTGGCGGCCGAAGAGCCGACCGCTGAAGCACCCGCCGAAGAGGCGCCTGCCGAAGAAGCGACGCCAGCACAGTAAGCGGAAACGGGTGTGCGGCACACGCCGCGCACCTTCATTTTCCCGTCACAGGGTGGACGTAAGCACCTGCAAACACAAGAATTCTTCCTGTTTTGACCAGTGGCAAATCGGCCCAACCGGCAAACAGACAAACATAAAGAGGCATAAGATGAGCATTTCTGCTGCACTCGTGAAGCAACTGCGCGAGGCTACTGGCGCGGGCATGATGGACTGCAAAAAAGCGCTGCAAGAAACCAATGGCGATGTTGAGGCTGCCATTGACTGGCTGCGCTCAAAGGGCATTGCAAAAGCCGAGAAGAAATCTGGCCGCACAGCTGCTGAAGGCTTGGTGGGCATTGCCGGTGCCGGCAATGAAGCTGTTGTCGTGGAAATCAACTCCGAGACCGACTTTGTTGCGCGTAACGATGCATTCCAGGAACTGGTCGGCAATGTCGCGTCGGTCGCCTTGTCAACCGATGGCTCAACACAAGCCGTCGCTGCCGCTGCTTATCCAGGAAGCGACAAGAACGTTGAAGGTGCGATCACGGACGCGGTTGCGACCATCGGTGAAAACATGAATTTGCGCCGCGCGCAGAAGCTGTCGGTCGGCGCTGGCGCCGTGGCAAGCTATGTGCACAACGCTGCTAAGCCCGGCATGGGCAAGCTCGGCGTGCTGGTCGCCATCGAGACCGAGGGCAACGCTGAGGCTGCCGCGACAATCGGGCGTCAGATCGCCATGCATGTTGCGGCCACCAACCCGCTTTCCATCGACGTCAGCGATCTCGACCCGGAAGCCGTAGAGCGTGAAAAGGCAATCTTCACCGAGCAGGCCCGCGAATCCGGCAAGCCGGACAACATCATCGAAAAAATGATCGAAGGCCGCCTGCGCAAATTCTACGAGGAAGTTTGCCTGGTCAAACAAGCCTTCGTCATCAACCCCGATATGTCGGTTGAAGCGGCTTTGAAAGAGGCCGAAAAAGAGATCGGCGCACCGGCCAAGGTCGCAGCTTTCGTCCGTTTTGCGCTGGGCGAGGGCATCGAGAAGGAAGAGGAAGACTTCGCCGCAGAAGTCGCCGCTGCCGCCAAGGGATAATTATAATGGGATAATTATCGCCGCATTGTCGGGGTAAAACCCAAATGCTTTTCGGGCATCGCGTGACAACGCGGTGCCCTTGTTGTATCCGCTCTCGGAATCAGAAACCGTTGCACTTATCCCATGCCTGACACCGTTAAATACAAGCGCGTTCTGCTCAAGGTCTCAGGCGAAGCGTTAATGGGCGCGCAGGGCTTCGGTATCGACGTCGCTGTCGCCGATCGGATTGCCGCTGATATCAAGGCCGCCGTGGACCTCGGCGTCCAAGTTTCCATCGTGATCGGCGGCGGCAATATCTTCCGCGGCGTAGCTGTCGCCTCGCGTGGCGGCGACCGCGTGACCGGCGACCATATGGGTATGCTGGCAACCGTCATCAATTCGCTTGCGCTGCGCACATCGCTGGTCAAACAGGGTCTGGATGCGGTCGTTCTGTCAGCGATCTCTATGCCGCAATTGTGTGAAAGCTTTTCGCAGCGCAAGGCGACTTGGAACATCGCGCAAGGTCGCGTTGTGATTTTTGCCGGCGGAACAGGCAACCCCTATTTCACCACTGATAGCGCAGCCGCGTTGCGCGCAGCGGAAATCAACGCCGATGCCTTGATGAAAGGCACCCAGGTCGACGGCATTTACGAAGCAGATCCGAAGACCAATCCCGAAGCAAAGCGATTCGACAAGATGACCCATAATGAGGTGCTGGAGCGGGGCCTCGAAGTCATGGACGTGGCCGCCGTAGCGTTGACGCGCGAAAACCGCATCCCCATTGTTGTGTTTTCAATTCATAATGATGGCGGTTTTGTCGACGTTCTGCGCGGCAAGGGCAAATGCACAATCGTGTCAGACGAGTAGGGTCCGCCAGGGCCAAAAATGCTGAGGTAACAAGATGAGCACACAATTCGATATGGCGGATATTGAACGCAGGATGGAAGGCGCCATCTCTGCTTTCACATCCGATCTTGGTGGTTTGCGCACGGGCAGGGCATCAGCAAGCTTGCTCGACCCGATTACGGTGGAAGCCTATGGCAGCCCAATGCCGATCAACCAGGTCGCCAATGTCACCGTGCCGGAGCCACGCATGCTCGCGGTCAATGTCTGGGACAAAGGCATGGTCGGCGCCGTGGAAAAAGCCATCCGCGAATCTTCGCTTGGCCTCAATCCGATGACAGATGGTTCCACCGTGCGCGTGCCGCTGCCTGAACTAAACGAGGAGCGGCGCAAGGAACTGGTAAAGGTTGCCCATCAATATGCGGAAAATGCGCGCATTGCGGTGCGCCATGTGCGCCGTGACGGCATGGACACGCTGAAAAAACTGGAAAAGGACGGGGAGCTTGGTCAGGATGAAAGCCGCGGCGAATCTGACCTCGTCCAGAAAACCACGGACAAGTTCATTGAGCGTATCGATGGCCTTTTGGCAAAAAAAGAAGAAGAAATTCTCCAGGTTTGACGTTTAGTCGACCCAACCCAAGCGGAAAGTCCATTGCTAAATCCGAACCCGTTATTGTCTCTTGAGCCACCCGCGCATGTCGCGATCATAATGGACGGAAATGGACGTTGGGCAAAGGCCCGCGGCTTGCCGCGTACGCTCGGACACAAAGCCGGCGTCGAAGCGGTCCGACGCACGGTGCGCGCCGCGCCCGACTTTGGCATAACCCATTTAACCCTCTACGCTTTTTCATCGGAAAACTGGTCTCGTCCGCCCGAAGAAGTGCGAGACCTATTAGGGCTGCTGCGGCTCTACATTCGCCGTGATCTGGGCGAATTGGCCGCAAACGGTGTGCGCATCAATGTGATTGGCGACCGTCGCGGCCTCGCGCCCGACATTGTGTCACTCATCGAGACAGCCGAGAGCCGGACGCGCGGCAACACCAAGCTCAATCTCAATATCGCCTTCAACTACGGTGGACGGGACGAGATCACCCGTGCCGTCGATGCGTTGGTCAACGAGCGTTTGAACGCCAGCAAGCACGAGCAGGACGCTGCAATTACCCAGGCCGACATCCACCGGCATCTGGATACGCATGCATTCCCCGATCCGGATCTGATCATCCGCACCTCGGGCGAGCAGCGCCTGTCAAATTTTCTTTTGTGGCAGGCGGCCTATGCCGAGTTCGTGTTCTGCGATTGCCTTTGGCCAGATTTCAACGCTGACGAACTCGGCGCCTGCCTGATGGAGTTTGCACAGCGCGATCGGCGCTTTGGCGCCGTAGCGCCGGTTGCCGCAAGCAAAGCAGCGCAATGACCGATCTGAGGGAACGGGTCGTTTCGGGGATCTTTCTCGGCATTATCTTCGCGTTCGCCGCTTGGTTTGGTGGCATCATCTTTGTCGCGCTTTTGGGTGCGGCAAGCTGCACAATCTGGTTTGAAT
>JBCCRB010000264.1:0-4642 GCA_039208465.1 Pseudomonadota bacterium | reverse complement strand
CGCCTTTACGCAATGTGCCATTGAGGAGGTTGCCGGTGCGGTCTATCTGCTGGGGCCGCTGGCGGTTGCTCCGTCTTTGCAGCGGCGCGGCATCGGGCAATTGTTGATCGGCGAAGGTCATACCCGTTTGGCGGCCGTCGGCGCGACCCATGTCTATGTGCTGGGTGATCCGGCCTATTACGCCAAGTCCGGCTTTGCCGCCGAGCAAAACGTGATGCCGCCCTATCCGTTGCCGCCACAATGGGCGGGCGCCTGGCAATCGCAGCCCTTGTCAGACGGAGTCCCGGCATTGAGCGGCACGCTCAATGTGCCGCCCGTTTGGGATGATCCGGTCTTGTGGCAGCCTTAGCTTATGCGGCCAGTTTCTCCAAAAGGATTGCCACGGCTTCGGCGCCAGGATCGTTATGCCCGGCCAGCTTGTCTTCGGCGATATAGCTGGCGCGGCCCGCTTTCGCCTTGACGATCTCGGCCGTGTGGTCAGCCCCTTCGCGGGCCGCTTTGGCCGCCGCCGCAACGCCGTTCGGCAGCGCTTCGAGCGCGGGCAGCAGCGCATCGATCATGGTGCGGTCACCTGGGCGCCCGCCGCCGACCTGTTGAATGCGGTCCAGGCCGGATTTTAAAGCGCCGACCGTGTCTTCGCCGTTTGCTGAGGCGTCGCCCGCTGCGGCAAAGAATATTGCGAGGAGCACGCCGGATGAACCGCCCATTGTTTGCGATAGTTCATTGCTGATGGCGCGGTAGAGTTGTGTGTGGTCGGCCAGCGGCATACGTTCGAGCGCGCCCTTCAAGGCGCGGGCTGCCCCGGCAAGGGTTGAGCCGGTATCGCCATCGCCCGATTGCGCGTCCAGCTTGTTCAACGTCGCCTCGGCACCGATCAGCACATCACAGCATTTGGCCAGGAACGCGGCGACATCATCATTGTGCGAGGCTATCGGGGCCACTGGCTTCAACCCGTCGGGCAAGGGCAGTATTCTTGGTGTGCTGACCGGCAGACAGCCGGGCCAGGCGGCCGGGGCGACCGGTGCCAGCAAATGGTCCTCATTGGACGCATCAACGGGCAGGAGCGAGACGGAAAAGCCCTGCATGTCGAGCGAGGTCATGAGTGGCGCAGGGCCGACCAGAAAGGATAGCTGGCCGGCGATCCGCGAGCGACACAGTTCCTCGGCTAAGACCGACATTTCGAGCGGCGTGGCACCGCCCAGATTGTTGAGTAGGGCGACATAATCACCGCTGCCCATATTGGGCGCGAGCCGGTCAACGACCATGGCCATGGCATCGCGCGCATTGGTGTAATCGACCTGTTCAATGCCGGCCTCGCCATGGATGCCAAGACCCAGTTCAGCCTTGCCGGCGATGATCCGGTCCTCCTTTGGGGAGCCGGGCACGGTGCAGGTATCCAGCGACATACCGATGGAAATCACCCCATCGATTACCTGCTCGGCTGCCCTTGTGATGGTCGGCAGATCGGCGCCCTGTTCGGCAAGGGCCCCTGCGATCTTGTGCACAAAGAGTGTTCCGGCAACGCCGCGCGCCTGTGGCAGTTCGGGCAGGGCGACATCATCATCGACAACCACCATGTCGACCTTCAAACCAAATTGTCGCGCGCGTTCGGCAGCAAGCCCGAAATTGAGGCGGTCACCGGTATAGTTCTTCACGATCAACAGACAGCCGGCCTCGCCTGTCACGGCCAAGATGCCGGCCAGAACAGCGTCGACCGAGGGCGACGCAAACACGTCGCCGCAAATGGCGGCGGTCAGCATGCCCGCACCGACAAAGCCGGCATGGGATGGTTCGTGGCCGGAGCCACCACCGGATACAAGCGCCACTTTTGACTTGTCCCAATCTGTCCGAACGACAACTTTGATATGCGGATAGCCATCAAGGCGCGCCAATCGGTCGCCGCCGGTGCGCAAAAACCCGTCGACCGCTTCGGTGATCAGATCTTCCTTGGCATTGATAAACTGCTTCATGTCCGCCTCCCTCAGGCCAATCGAGCACCCGAACCGTCAAAGAGCAGTGGGTTCTCCGGTTTTATTTTTATCGTGTCGCCTTCTGTCAGTGTCGTGTGCACATCGGTCAGGGTGATCAGTTCATGACCCTCCAGATTGAGATGCAGGCGCGTCTGGTCGCCCAGATGTTCAACCCGGTTGACCGTGGCGTCGCGGCCATCACCCTGATGGATGTGCTCTGGTCGCAAGCCGACCGTCACGGCCTCATTGGGCAGGCCCGGAAACAGGCTGGCGGGTAGCGTGTTGATCCGCGGCAGCCCAAGGCGACCCGCCACATAAAGGCTAACCGGGTTTTCATAGATGTCGCGCGGGGTGCCAAATTGGACGATCTGCCCCTCATCAAGCACACCCACATGGGTCGCCATGGTCATTGCCTCTATCTGGTCATGTGTCACGTAGAGCAATGTCGCGCCAATCTCGCTATGGATGCGTTTGAGCTCGACACGCAGATCGGCGCGCAACTTTGCGTCGAGCGAGGACAATGGTTCATCCATCAGATAGATCGCCGGATCACGCACCAGCGCACGGCCGATAGAAACGCGCTGCATTTCGCCGCCGGATAATTCAGTGGCCTTGTTGTCCAGCTTGTGCGGGATGTGCAGCACTTCGGCGACTTCCTGCACCTTGCGTTTGATCTCGTCTTCCGGCGTTTTTAGGATCGGTGAACGCAGCGGGAAGGAGAGATTGTCGCGCACGCTCATATGCGGGTAGAGCGAATATTGCTGAAACACCATGGCGACGTCGCGCTGAGCCGGGGTTTCGCGGTTGACTGATCTTCCATCAATAGAAATGTCGCCAGCATCGGGTTCTTCCAGCCCAGCGATGAGCCGAAGCGTCGTTGTCTTGCCTGCGCCGGTCGGGCCCAGCAGGACCACAAAGGCGCCGTGCGGCACGTGCAGATCCATGGCATTGATGGCAAGCGTCTTGCCGAACTTCTTGGTCACGCCAGTAAGTTGAACTTCAGCCATGGCCGAGCACTCCCTTATTGGCTTCCGATATGAGCGCCTGGCCGGTTGAGGCATCAAACAGCGAGAGCGTGCGCGCGTCGAATTCGAGACCCACTTGTTCGCCATCGCGCACGGCCTGGGCGGACGGCGCACGCACCTTGATCTCGCCGTGCTGCGTTTCGATGGTGATGATCTGCGTGGTGCCGAGATATTCAGAGGCCAAAACTTGGCCGCGATATTTGGCCTTGTCTGAAATCGAAACATGTTCCGGGCGCACGCCGAGCACCAGATCACCGGAGGCTGCGGCATGCTGGTGGGGCACTTTGACCGTTGCCTCGCCCAATTTGATGGATTTCGATTTGGGCGTCACGTCACCGCCAAAGCGCAGGAAGTTCATCGGGGGCGAACCGATAAACTCGGCGACGAAAAGCGTGGCGGGCCAATCATAAATGTCCTGCGGCACGCCAAACTGTTCGATCACACCATGGTTCATAACGACGATCTTGTCGCCCATCTGCATGGCTTCGAGCTGGTCGTGCGTGACATAGACCGTTGTCGCGTTCATCCGGTCATGCAGGCCGCGCAGTTCTTCGGCCATGCGCTCGCGGAATTCAGCATCGAGCGCGCCCAGCGGTTCATCCATCATGAAGGCTTTGGGATCGCGCACGATCGCCCGGCCGAGGGCGACGCGTTGGCGGTCACCGCCGGATAGGCCGCCAACGGGCCTGTCAAGAATATCGGTGATGTCGAGGATCTGCGCGATCTCTTCGACCTTTTGCTTGACGCGCTGGCGCGGCCATCCCTGACTGACCAGCGGGTAGGAAATGTTTTTGCGCACATTCAAGTGCGGGTAGAGGGCGAACATTTGGAACACCATCGCGATGTCGCGTTGCGAAGCGGGTTTTTGCGAGACCTCCTCGCCATCGATGTGGATTTCACCGGATGTCGGCAATTCAAGGCCGGCAATCATGCGCAGGGTCGTTGTCTTGCCGCAGCCCGACGGGCCCAGCAGCATGAAGAATTCACCATCCTCAATGGTGAAGGTCGAGGATTTGACGGCGTTGAAGCTGCCGAAATCCTTGCGCAGGTTCTTGATGACAATCTCAGCCATGGATCAATCGCCTTCCGGGAAATGGCTGACGATGATGAACATGACCGTGCCGATGAGTGTGGTGATGAAGGAATAGGTGAAGCCCCACATGAAGAAGGGTTGCATGAGCATGATCACGCCAAGCGCGATGAGGATGGTGGCCACCATCTCCCAAGGGCCGCGGTGAAAGCGCGCGATGCCTGACAGAAACCGGCTCATTTGCGGACCGCTCCGAAAGTGATGCCGCGGAGCAGATGTTTACGCAGCAGGATTGTGAAAACCATGACGGGCACCAGGAACAGGGTTGCGCCGGCCGCGACAGCTGGCCAGTCCTGGCCGCCGACGCCGATGATGGTCGGGATGAAGGGCGGTGCCGTTTGGGCGTTGCCGGATGTCAGCAGCACCGCGAAGGCATATTCGTTCCAGGCAAAGATCAGGCAGAAGATCGCGGTTGAGGCGATGCCCGTTGCCGCTTGTGGCAGCACCACCTTGTAGAACGCCTGAAAGCGCGTGTAGCCGTCGATCAGCGCGGCCTCTTCATATTCGCGCGGTATTTCGTCGATGAAGCCCTTGAGCAGCCAGACTGCGAGCGAAAT
>JBCCRB010000263.1:0-4645 GCA_039208465.1 Pseudomonadota bacterium | reverse complement strand
GCATAGTGAATTTCGAGACAGTCATGCGGCGCCCCGGCTGCTTCGATCGTGCGCAACCGTTCAAACCGCCCAATGCCGTGTTCAACATGGACGACGATATCGCCCGGCGCGATGGAAGCCACTTCCGCGATAAAGTTCGAGGCACGCTTTTTCTTGCGGCGGCGGACCATCCGGTCGCCCAGAATATCCTGTTCCGCAACAACACTCGTATTGCCAACGGTAAAGCCGTGCTCGACGTTTAGAACGACACAACCGATGCGGTTCGTTGGCAATTGTGCCAACGCGTCCAGCGTACCGACAGTGTCCACGCCGCCAAGCTCATGCTCGCCGAGGATTTGGATAAGCCGCTGCAACGATCCCTCTGACCAGCCGCTTAGAACCACGCGTTTGCCGTCATTGCGCAGATCACTCAGGTGCCGCGCAGCTTCCTCAAACACGTTGGCGTTCTTGTCGGCCCGTTCATTGGAGAAGTTGCGGGCAGGGCGGCTTGCCACCGAAACAATCGGACGCCCTTCGCTTTCCGGCTGTTCAAATGGCGTTAGGCGGATCGTCGTGCGCCCCGACAACGCAGCGTCCAAAGCGCCCTGATCGAGGTAAAGCGCATCTGGCGCAAGCGGATGGTAGGGGCCGGAAGCTTCCTTGGCCGCCTTGCCGGCACGTTGATCGGTGCGGGCCTGAAAATATTCGGCAATCTGGTCGATGCGTTCGACAATCGCATCGGGCGCCAGCGCATCCATGATAACCGGCGTGTCGGGCAGGGCATCGAACAGGCTGCTGGTTTGCTCAAGAAACAACGGCAGCCAATGCTCCATACCGGCAAAGCGATTGCCCGCAGCAATTGCTTGGTAAAGCGCATCATCGCGATCCGGCGCGCCAAATTGCTCGATATAATTTTTCCGGAACCGCGAGATCGTCGCCTGCGTGAGTGTGACTTCGCTCATCGGCAAAAGCGAAAAACCGTCGCGCTGCTTTGTCGTGCGCTGCGTGCTGGCATCGAAGGAACGCACCGTCTCCAACTGGTCACCGAAAAAATCCAGCCGGACCGGATCATCAAAACCGGGCGCAAAAATATCCAAAATGCCGCCACGCACGGCAAATTCGCCCACCTCACGCACCGTCGGCACGCGCTCAAAGCCGTTGACCGTTGCCGCATCGATCAGCCGATCCATCGGCGTCACGCTACCCGCCTTGGCGTTGACGATCTGCTTGGCAATCTGCACCGGCGGGGCGGTGCGCTGCAATATGGCGTTCGCCGTGGTCAGAATAAGGGTCGGCGCGGGCTCTTCTTGCCGTGAAAGGCGACCGATCCGCGCAAGGGCGTTGAGGCGCTGGGCTGAAACCGATGTTGACGGCGACACGCGATCATAGGGCAGGCAATCCCAGGCCGGCAGGGAAATGCGCTTTGCCTTTGGCGCCGCAAACCGGAAGACCTGCTCAATATCGGCCATGCGGTTCGCATCGCGCGCCACAAAGATCAGCGGCTTGCCGATATCGCCAAGCAATTTGGCGAGCAAGAGCCCTTCAAGCCCATCGGCCACGCCCGACAGAACCACCTGTCCGGCGTCCGCGGGGACGCTGGGTAATGTCAAAATACGGTCGATCATACTCAGACGCGTTCTATTCCGTGAAAGTCACATATGGCGCGGAAAAGGGCAGTGTCATGTTCTTTTGGCACCGGGCCTTCGCCAGTAAACCATTTGAACAAATCGCGGTCGAGAATCTCCATCAGCCGCTCAAATTCATCCAGATCGGCCGCGTTCATGGACGGCGCGTGCGCCTTGGCATAGCGGCCCAGAATGATGTCCATTTCCTGCATGCCGCGGTGTTCGGCGCGGAAAATGGCACGTCGGCGGCGATTTTCGATGGATAGCTCCGTCATATTATCCACTTCTCTCCCAACCATCGCGCAGATACACGGAGCGTCCGGCAGCCTCAACCCTTTCATCACGTATAAAAAGCGGCAAATTCGCCCTTTTCCTGAGCCATTGGACTGCTAGGGTTCGAATCGACAGAAATGGAGGTGTTCGCCATGAAAGGCTCGCTCGCAACAGCATGTCTATGTCTTGCCATGTCGGTAACGATGGCAGGTGCGGAACCAATGCACGGGATTGCCATGCATGGCGAGCCGGCACTGCCCGCCGATTACACACATTTCCCCTACGCTGACCCGGACGCGCCTCAAGGGGGCGCCATCAGCTATGGCGTTGTAGGCACCTTCGACAGCCTAAACCCGTTTGTCCTGAAATCCATGCGCACCACCGCGCGCGGTGTCTGGGATCCGCAATTCGGCAATTTGGTCTATGAAAGCCTGTTGCAGCGTTCGCGCAACGAGCCTTTCACCATGTATGGCTTGTTGGCGGAAACGGTTGAGTGGAACGACGAACGCACTTGGATCGAGTTCACCCTCAACGCCAATGCCAAGTGGAATGATGGCGTGCCGGTGACGCCTGAAGACGTCATCTTCACCTACGATCTATTCACCGAAAAAGGGCGCCCGCCTTATAACAGGCGCATGGCGCGCATCGAGTCGATTGAAAAGACCGGCGATCGAACCGTTCGTTTCAATTTCAACGAGAATTCAAACCGCGAATATCCACTGATTATCGGGCTGACACCGGTGTTGCCGAAACATGCCATCGACCCGGAGACCTTCGATGCGGGCACGCTCGAGCCGCCAGTCGGCTCAGGCCCCTATCTTGTCGACAGCGTCGAGCCCGGCACGCGCATCGTCTACAAAAAGAACCCTGATTATTGGGGCAATGACGTGCCCTCCATGCGTGGCTTTGCCAATCATGGCACGATCACGGTCGAGTATTTCCGTGATTCCTCGGCACAGTTTGAAGCCTTTAAGAAGGGCGTTTTTGACGTCTATTTTGAGAGCGATCCCATTAAATGGGCAAGCGCTTATGATTTCCCGGCCGCCCAAGAGGGGCAGGTCAAGCAATCCACTTTTGTCTCGGACCGACCGGACCGTTTCCTGGGCTTTTTCTTTAACACCAGACGCGAGGTGTTTGCCGACCCGAAGGTTCGCGAAGCCGTTGCCATGCTTTATGATTTTGAATGGGTGAACGAAAACCTGTTTGGCGGCCTCTACACCCGCACCGGATCCTTTTGGCAAAATTCCGCTGAATTGTCCGCACTCGGCCGACCGGCGACAGAGCGTGAGGTCGAGCTGCTCGAACCCTATATGGACCGGGTGCTGCCATCGGTGATGGACGGCACCTACGCACCGCAAGTGACTGACGGTTCGGGTCGTGACCGCAATGTGTTGCGCGAAGCCGTCGCCAAGCTTGGTGAAGCCGGTTATGCCATTGAAGACGGGCAGATGATGAAGGAAGGCGAACAGCTTTCGTTCGAAATCTTGCTCGGCACCGCCGTCGGCGCCTCAAAGAACGAGATTGAGCGCATGGCTTTGTCGATGCAACGCGCCGCTGAAACGATCGGGATCGAGGTGACGTTACGCGCCGTCGATGATGCACAGTTCCAGCAGCGCCGGCAAACCTATGATTACGATATGACGGCGGCCAGCCTGTCGGCATCCTTGTCGCCTGGCGCTGAGCAAATCTGGCGTTGGGGTACGCAGTCAGTCGAGCCGGAAGGCACCTTCAATTTCGCTGGTGCCAACGACGAAGCCATTGATGCCCTGATTGACGAAATCGTGGATGCGCGCGCGCGCGACGATTTTGCGGCAGCCGTCCGCGCGCTCGATCGCGTGCTGATTTCCGGCCATTATGCGATCCCGCTCTATCATTTGCGCGAAACCTGGGTGGCGCATTGGGATCACATCCAATATCCCGACACGCCAACGCCGCTCTACGGGTACCAATTGCCCGTGTGGTACTCGACCAAACAATAAGGACGCCCCGTGTCTGAACAAGAAAACCTGAATCAATCGGGCGCCGAGCGCCCGGTGATAGATGTCGACGTCATTTCCGATGTCATGTGCCCTTGGTGCTTCATCGGCAAGCGGCGGCTTGAGGCTGCTGCCGACGCGGTGCGCAATGAACTCGCGCTGGCGGTGCATTGGCGCCCGTTTCAACTTGATGCCACACTGCCCGATGAGGGCCTCGACCGTAAAACCTATCTTGAAAACAAGTTTGGCGGGCCAGCCCGCGCCAGTGAAATCTATGCGCATATCGAGCAGACTGGCGCGCAGGAGGGCATTGCCTTCGCGTTCGACAAAATCGCTGTTTCACCAAACACATTGAACGCGCATCGGCTGGTGCGCTTTGCCGGCGAAAAATCCACGCAAACACAAGATTTGGTCGTTGAAGAATTGTTCAGCCGCTTCTTCCTTCACGGCCAGCATATCGGCGATCTCGATATCTTGGCTGACGTTGCGGCCGATGCCGGCATGGACCGCGACACAGTGCTCAAGCGGCTGGTTTCCGACGAAGGCAGGCAGGAAACGAGCGCCGAAGTGGCACGCGCGCATGAGATCGGTGTGACCGGCGTTCCCTGTTTTATCTTTGATCGAAAAATTGCCGTCATGGGCGCGCAACCCGCGCAACATCTGGCCGAAGCCATGCACGAGGCGTTGCGCCAAAAAATGGCGGCGTAAAGGCGCTAGTGAGCCGTGACTTCCCGCGTTGTGTAGCGCCCGGCTTCTGCACTCCAGTCAAACATCTCGTCGATCTGGGGGTGC
>JBCCRB010000262.1:0-4662 GCA_039208465.1 Pseudomonadota bacterium | reverse complement strand
GGCGGATGCGCCGCTTGTGAACGAGCGCATCGAGGATTTCAAAACTGATGCCAGCGGCCTGTGCCCGTTGGAACCACTCAATGAAGTAACCGGTTTTGAGGGCTTCATCATAGGGACCAGGTCGGGCGGTAAAACAGTCCCGCCGCGCCAGGATCGTGCCGCCGACATAGCCCGGCACGGGACCGTCGATATAGTTTATCTTCTCAAAAGCCTGCGGTGGCAGGCTGGGGCATTGGAAAGCCTCGGTGAAGCCGAGCACAAAACCGAGATCAGGTTTTGCGTTCAGCACCGCCAATTGACGCTCGGTTTTTTCCGGCAACCAGATATCGTCGGCATCAAGAAAGCAAATAAGCGCGCCTTTCGCCGCCTCGATGCCCAGATTGAGTGCGCGGGGTGCGCCGCCATTTTCAACGCGGATTATCTTTGGGGACAGAAGGTGCTGTTCGGCAATCGTGGCGGTGGCGTCGGTTGATCCGTCGTCAACCAAAATGACTTCGATATCGGCACGCATGGTTTGCGCCGCGATACTGTCGAGGGTTTCGGCCAGTGTGGTTTGCGCGTTAAAGGCCGGAATGATCGCCGAAATTTGCGCACTCATCAGTCGTCGAGCCTTTCCACGAGGGTGCCGAATGTCGGTTTTTCGATGATCACGCCATTTGCTTTGCGGCGCGCCATTGAGCGCATAAGGGCGCGATTGAAATCGCGCTTCTCATTGACCGTGTAGCGCGATGTCATCGAATTGGGATGGCGCCGGTAGTAGAGGACCCTTGTATCAAGGATCGTCATGGGCGTGTCGCTGTCGCGGATGCGCAGCATCAGATCGACATCTTCCGAATAGGTAAAGCTGTCGTCGAACAGGCCGAGTTTATCGAAAACGCGTTTGCGGAAGATGCTCGCGCCGAGATGGACGTGAAACACTTCATCCAGGAGCGAGGCATCATCCGGTTTCAGATCGATCGCTGGATCGTCGGTAAAATATTGCACAAAGCCAGACACGACATCGACCGGCGGCTGCCGATCAAAGCGTGGCATCTGCTTGGCGAGCTTGTCTTCCGGCCAGATATCATCGGAATCAAGAAAGGCGATGAAGTCACCGCGCGCCTGGCGCAACCCGACATTGCGCGCGGCGGCGGGCCCTTTCTGCGGGCCATCGAGCAACACGATGGCTGGCTCCTGCTTTCCATAGTCGGCAACGATCTGCCGCGACCGATCGGTTGAACCATCATCGATGACAAAGATCTCCAGCGGCCGAATGGCTTGCGCAGCGATTGAACGCAGCGCCGCCAGGACGAAAGCCTCATTGTCTTTCATCGGCATGATCACGCTGAGGGATGCATCAGGCTTGCCCATTAGATTTCTCCCATGAAGTTATCAAGCACATCCAGCGCTTCGAGCGGGTCGTTGCCGACTTCAAAGCGGAAACAGGGGAGCTTGCGCACCATGTCGCTGGTGAAGGCGAACGTCTCCTTCAAACCGGTGCGCAAGATGACGCTGGAGCTGGCCGCCACCGCACTGACAATTTGAAAACTTGATGTGCGCCCGATCCGGCTTTGCGGTTTCCCGGTTAAAGTCAGCGCAAAGGCGGCCTTGATGGGCAGCGCCTCGACGAAGGCGCCGTTTGCATGGTCGGACATGCGCGCCAGCATTTTTTCATCGCTGCGCCGTTGCGGGTTGAGGGCGCTTGCCGTGATTTCGGCAAACATGTTTTCGGCCATGCCGGATAGTTTGATCATGTCATAAAGCGGATAGCTGACCGGTTCCGGCTGGTTTGTGACGAGGACGAAATCATCGCCGGTTGAACGCCAGCCCTGGCGCATGGCGGCCGCCGTCATCGTGGATTTGCCCGATCCGCCGCGGCCGACCAGCATTGCGCCTGCTTCGCCCTTGGCGATAACCGCTGCGTGCAACATGCCCTGGTCCTTTTGCAATGACACCCAATGGATGTGGTGTCTGAGCGGTGAGGCGGCTTCCCAGAAGGGTAGATCCTGCGCAGCCCGGATCCAGTAGAGCCCGGTTTGTTTTGCGCCATCATACAGGTGCCAGATGCCGCGCGATTCATCGGATGACAGGGCCAGGCCATCCGGCCCGGTCCAGTGCACGCGTTGCCTGCCCTGGTCACTGAGCGTCTCAAACGGCCAGTCTTGCGGCGGGCCGGCAAAGCCGGTGTTCTGGCTGTCGATGGCATAGATTACCGCGTCGCTGGCAGCATCGGGATCGGCGAGTGCATGGCGCAGTGTCGGCAAAACAGTTTCGCCAATCGCGCTGCCGATCAGTCTCAAAATTATGCGCGCGCGTCCGAGCTTGAGGTGATGCTCAGATCCGCCATGCTTTGCCCAAAAGCTGGTCGCATCGTCGATGCTGTCGACGATGAATTGCGATGCCGTTGGCAGGGCGATTTCAGGCGTGCCGGCCTGGTTCACTTTACTGGTCCAGATCTGCGCGTCTTTGCGGCCAACCATGTTCGGGATCGGTGTCGTGTACCGGATCGAGCATGATCAGTTCCTGCAGGTCGGTATAAATCTCAAAGCGTGGCGGCTCATATTTTGCATCGTCCGGAATGTCGGCCGGCTTGGTCTCTGCGATCGCGTCATCATCGGCTGTGAGCAACAGTTTTTCCTTGATCAGACTGTCAATGAAACTGTCGATGTCATCTTGGGTGTGCGCCTTGTCGACACCAAATTGTGCGGTGATGAATTGTAATGCCTCATCTTTGGTATGCGGCGCGGAAAAGAAGTCGAGAATGGCGCCGGCGGTCAGGTTCAGACCGAAATAGGTGCCGGTGGCAAAATTGACGCAGACTGTTTCACCATCAAAATCCTCGCTGGATATGTTGATGTGATCGACAATGTAACGTGTCGGCATAGAAGAATTTCCCAGAGCATGGTGAGCGACAGGACAACTTGCGGTTGGTCGCATGTAGTATTAGACGTTCCCTATACACAGCTTACGGTATGAAGGCGATGCCGTAAGGCCAAAATGTGCATTTCAACACACTTGCTCGGTGGCATGGCACAAAATCACGCAAAAAACGGGCTTCCGCAGGGTTTTTGCATCCTGCCCTGGGTCAATCTGCACATCGCAACCACCGGGAGCATTTCCCCGTGCTGCGAGTTTGATGGTGAGATTTCCAATCTATCCGATTCAACATTGCCGCAAGCCTGGGACAGCGCCGCGCTGACGCAGATACGCGAAGCGTTTACCGCCGGTACCATTCCTGAAGCGTGCCGAAAGTGCGTTGATCGTGAAGCCAGCGAAGGGGCGAGCCTGCGCACGCAATCGAATGGACGCTTTTCTGACTGGCTCGACAAGATCGCTGAGGCCGATGATCCGATGCATATCGCGCCAAAGGCGCCGGCTGCCTATGATCTGCGGTTTTCCAATCTGTGCAATTTCAAGTGCCGCAGCTGTTGGCACGGTGCGAGCTCGAAATGGTATGCCGATGGCAAGGCGATCGGCGTGACGATGGCCGACAAGGCCGAGATTGTCAGCTTTGCCAGCGTTGATGATTTCCTCGGCCAGATCGGCGCCGGGTTGGGTCATGTCGAGTCGATTTATTTTGCCGGCGGCGAACCGCTGATCATGCCTGAACATTATGCTTTGCTGGAGCGCCTTGTCGCGCTCGGCCGAACCGATGTTCATTTGAGCTACAACACGAACATGTCGCGCACCGCATTTCGGGATCAGTCGATTTTCGCGCTCTGGAAGCACTTTCCCAAGCTTGATGTAACGGCCAGTGTGGATGCGCGCGGTGCGCGCGGCGCATTTGTTCGCTCAGGGTTTGACTGGGAAAACTTCGTCGCCAATGTGGGCGCGCTTCGCCGGGAAGTTCCGCACGCTGATATCAAGTTCGGGATCACGGTCTCTGTGCTCAATGCGCTGGAACTGACCACGCTCATCGAAGCGTTGATTGATGCGTGCGATGCGCCCTACAGCGCGTTTGATCTGCACTCGCTACAGGACCCACCGATCTATCGAACGCAGATTTTGCCGGCACGGTTGAAAGCGCAAATGGCGCGGGATGTAACGGCGTTTGTTGGCACCTTGAATCAATCTGATCCGGATTTTGACGCCTTGTCTGAAAAGCTGGCCGGCATCGTGCGCTACATGCAGGCCGATGATCTATCGTATCTGCAGCGCAAATTTGCGCGCATGAGCGGCAAGCTCGATGATTTGCGCGGCGAGGACAGCGCCGCTGTGATGCCTGAACTGGCGGATGTGTTGGGCAAAACAGGCAAATGGCGTAATCCGCTCAGCGGTTGGCTAAAAGCGTTGAGAAGCTGACGCGTCGCATGTCGATTGGCCAAAAGATCAGACGCAGCGTTCGTGTGAATTTCTATACCGGTCCGCGTTTTAGCCCGACGGTCGCTGGGAAGGATATAAGGCGGGCACTGGCTGCGAGGGCTTTGGTCCGCGATCCCTATCCGGTTATCTACACGTGCAGTATGGACTATGCGCCGATTGGGATTGGCAATCACATTGGCCATGCGCTGCGGGCCCAACCAATCATTTTTCTGCTGTTTCTGCCGTGGACGATGGAGCGCACCAAGAGGACGCACAGGATCGCCACGGCGATACAAGTCTATGAAAATCGGCGCCCGAACCACCGGGTTCTTGTGCTGTGCAACACTGAAGCTGAGCAGGCGATCTTCGAGGCCGAAGGCG
>JBCCRB010000261.1:0-4671 GCA_039208465.1 Pseudomonadota bacterium | reverse complement strand
GCGGCACTCTTGTGCGATGACCCAACCGGCCTTCTATGAAAATTTTGACTGGACCAGGGCTTTTGCCCTGAACACCGGCGCATTGCAGGCCGTCATCGCGACAATGCTGCGCATGTTGGCCGCCGGCGAGGACAAGGACGGTATTTTTTTGTTTGCCGACACGCGCCGTCAATTACTGCGCCTGCTGGTCCCGGCGGAAGCCGCGGCGCGCCGCCTGATTTATCTCGTTATGCGGGTTCGCGACATCACCGCATCCGCGCCGGAACAACCTGGCGAAAAACAGAAACCTGTCGTCAGCAAAAAGCGCCGGCAAGAACGGGACGAGCAACAGGACGAAAACCAGGACGTGGCACCCATCTTTCATCTGATCGATCCGCGTAAACCCCTGCCCGCCGCTTTCCGAAAAGGGCCCCGCCGCTTTCGGCGCATGCCGAGACCGCGCCGCGCAGACAACGATTTGCCCATGCCAAGCGAAGATCTGTGGCGGCGCACCAAGGCGCTTCAGAGCGCGATCTCAAACCTCGACAAAGCCGCAAAACGGATGGCCAAATTGTCGGCGCGGCGCTTGAGCGCCCCGCCCGGTCCGGGGTGTTACTTGCCGCTACGTCAGGGTCGACCGCCCGGCTGGCGCCGCAAACCGACCCATGAAGTCGATACCATTCTGCATGAATGCCAGGCGTTGGCGGAAGATTTTCGCCGCGCCCCGCCTTGAGCCTTAGGCCGGACGCTTGGCAACCACCATATAATTGACATCCATGTCCTGGCTCAAACGCCATTCATCGGCGACGACGTTGTAAAAAACGCCGGAGCGCTTGAAGACGCTCATCCCGGTATCGGCAAGCGCGGCGTCAAGCTCACTCGGCTTGACCAGCTTCTCATATTGGTGCGTGCCCTTAGGCAACCAGCGCAACACGGTTTCGGCCATGAACAGCGCCAGAAACCGCGCTTTCGGCGTCCGGTTGATCGTCGCGATAAACATCAATCCGCCAGGTTTCACCATCGCCGCGCAGGATTGGATGAACAGATCTACATCGGCCACATGCTCCACAACTTCCATGTTGAGGATGATGTCAAACTGTTCGCCTTCGGCCTGCAACGCTTCGGATGTCGTGGCGCGATAATCGATATCGAGACCCGATTGCGCCATGTGGATTTTGGCCACTTCAATATTGGTTTCAGACGCATCCGCGCCAACCACATCGGCGCCAAGCCGCGCCATCGGTTCGCTCAGCAGACCGCCGCCGCAGCCAATGTCCAACAGCCGCAGCCCTTCGAACGGTTTTTCTTTTTTCTCGCCGAGCCCGAAATGCGCAAAAACCGTTTCGCGGATATAATGCAGCCGCACCGGGTTGAACTTGTGCAACGGCTTGAACTTGCCGACCGGGTTCCACCATTCAGCGGCAAGTTTGGAAAACCGTTCAACTTCGGCATCATCAATCGTTGTGGCATCAGCGGCAGACATGGCTGGCTCCTTTGGCTGATCTGCCAAGTCGGGCGCAAAGGGTGCCAAGTCAAGCCAAAACCGAAACCGTTGATCAACTTGCGGCAACGTGCCCTTTTGTTTATGGACGCCTGCGGCCGCAAAGGCGGCATGAGAAAACATCAAAGAGCCCAATCTGAAATGGCCCGCATCGTCATGAAATTCGGCGGCACCTCCGTCGCCGATCTCGACCGCATCCACAATGTTGCCCGCCACGTCAAACGCGAAGCTGACGCGGGACACGAGGTCGCCGTCATTGTCTCGGCCATGGCCGGCAAGACCAATGAATTGATCAATTGGGTCAATCAGATGCCCAAGGTCACCGGCGCCGCCGCGTCTTTCTATGATGCGCGCGAATATGATGCGATCGTTGCCTCCGGCGAGCAGGTCACCAGCGGGCTTTTGGCGATTGCGCTGCAATCAATCGGCGTCGATGCCCGCTCCTGGCAGGGCTGGCAAATTCCGCTGAAAACCGACAATGCGCATGGCGCCGCGCGCATCGGCGAGATCAATGGCGACGAAATCATCCGCCGCATGGGTCTAGCCCAGGTCGCGGTCGTCGCCGGTTTCCAGGGCATCGGCCCTGACAACCGGATCGCCACGCTCGGGCGCGGCGGCTCCGATACGTCAGCGGTGGCAATCGCCGCCGCCGTCAAGGCAGACCGTTGTGATATCTATACCGACGTCGATGGCGTCTACACCACCGACCCGCGCATTGAACCCGACGCCAGGCGCCTCGCGCGCGTCTCTTATGAAGAGATGTTGGAAATGGCATCGCTGGGGGCAAAAGTGCTACAAGTGCGGTCGGTGGAAATGGCCATGCTGCACAATGTACGCACCTTCGTGCGCTCATCATTTGATGCCCCCGATGCCGAGGGGATGAGTGACCCGGACAACCCGCCCGGCACGCTGATATGCAATGAGGACGAGATCGTGGAACAGCAAACCGTAACCGGCATTGCCTATGCCAAAGACGAGGCACAGATTTCGCTGCGCCGCCTGCAGGACCGGCCCGGCATCTCCGCCGCCATCTTCGGTCCTCTGGCCCAGGGCGGGATCAATGTGGACATGATCGTCCAGAACATCTCCGCTGACGGCCAATATACTGACATGACGTTCACCGTCCCGTCCGGCGATGTCGACAAAGCATTGGCCGCCCTTGAAGCCAACAAGGAAGCCATCGGCTATGACAATGTGCAGTCCGAAACCGGCCTGGTGAAAGTCTCGGTCATCGGCGTTGGCATGCGCTCGCACGCCGGTGTCGCGGCCACAGCCTTTAAGGCGCTTGCCGACAAATCAATCAACATCCGCGCCATCACAACATCTGAAATAAAAATCTCCATTTTGATCGATGGTGATTATGCGGAATTGGCCGTTCGCACACTTCACGGTGTCTATGGTCTCGACAAAGTCGCCTGATACGCGCATTTTTTCTCCTGCGACCGACAGGAAAGGTGCAAGAACCTCATGACCGCCGCCGCGCGTGACATAAATGCAGGCCCCCGCGTGCTTTTGCGCCGCATTCGCGAACTCATGGCTGAATCCATGGAGGCGCAGGCCCGGCTTGACCGGATCGTGCAGCAGATTGCGCAATCCATGGTCGCCGAAGTCTGCTCGGTCTACGCATTGCGCGCCGATGGCGTTCTGGAGCTTTATTCCACCTTGGGTCTGGACCCGACCGCCGTGCACCGATCCCAATTGAAGCTCGGCCAGGGCTTGGTCGGCACGATCGCCGCCTCCTCGCGCATGCTCAATCTGACCGATGCACAAAGCCATCCGGCCTTTGAATATCTGCCCGAAACCCGCGAGGAACTGTACCATTCCTTCCTCGGCGTGCCGGTGTTGCGCGCAGGCCGCACGCTCGGCGTGCTCGTTGTGCAAAATATCGCCGAACGCGCTTATACCGAAGATGAAGCTGAAGCGCTTGAAACGGTCGCCATGGTCATCGGCGAGATGATCGCTTCCGGTGATTTGCAACGCCTGTCTTCAACCGGCATCGAATTGGATTTGAACAAGCCGATTACCGCCAACGGCACGCCCTTGGTCGACGGAATCGGCCTCGGTCATGTTGTGTTGCACGAGCCGCGCGTCGAAATCACTGAAATGCTCTCGGACAATACCGATGAGGAATTGGCGCGCCTCAACCGCGCGCTGGGCTCGCTGCGCCTGACCATTGACGACATGCTCGCCCGCCGCGAATTGGAGTTTGAGGGCGAGCACCGCGAAGTGCTGGAAACCTTCAAAATGTTTGCCCACGACAAGGGCTGGGTAAACCGGATGGAAGAAGCCGTCCGCAATGGCCTGACCGCCGAGGCCGGTGTCGAAAAAGTCCAGAGCGATATGCGCGCGCGCATGGCATCAATCTCCGATCCCTATCTGCGCGAGCGGTTCAGCGATTTTGACGATCTGGCCAACCGTCTGCTGCGCCAATTGGTCAGCGGCGATCAGATGTCACGCAATGCGGCCCTGCCCGATGATTCCATCATTGTCGCCCGCCAGATGGGCGCCGCCGAATTGTTGGATTATCCGCGCGACCGGCTGCGCGCTTTGGTGCTGGAAGATGGCACGCCGACCAGCCATGTGGTGATCGTTGCTCGCGCGCTCGGCCTGCCGGTTGTTGGCAGCGCGAAAGGCTTTGTCGCCATGGCCGACCATGGTGATGCCATCATCGTCGATGGCTTGGCAGGCGATGTGCATTTGCGCCCGCAGCTTGATGTACAGGATGCCTATGCTGAGAAAGTGCGTTTCCGCGCCAAGCGCCAGGCCGAATATCGTGATCTGCGCGATGTCAAAAGCATCTCCGCCGACGGCACGCCGTTCAGCCTGTCGATCAATGCCGGCCTGATGGTCGACCTGCCGCAACTGGCCGAGTCCGGCGCTGACGGCATCGGCCTGTTCCGCACCGAATTACAATTCATGGTCGCTGCCACCTTCCCGCGCGCCGAAGCCCAGCAAAGCTTGTACCGTCAGGTGCTCGACGGGGCCGGCAACAAGCCGGTGACCTTCCGCACGCTCGACATCGGCGGCGACAAGGTGCTGCCCTATTTCCGCAACGCGCCCGATGAGGAAAACCCCGCGCTCGGCTGGCGCGCCATCCGCCTCGCGCTTGACCGGACCGGCCTTTACAAAACCCAGCTGCGTGCACTGCTCAAAGCCGCCGCCGGCCGCGAATTGAAAATCATGGTGCCGAT
>JBCCRB010000260.1:0-4707 GCA_039208465.1 Pseudomonadota bacterium | reverse complement strand
CAGCACTTTCGGCAGCATCGCTGCGGGGACATCAAGAATGCCGAGCAGTTCCTCATCCCATTGGTTTTCGCGGATATTGTAAAGCAGCGTGCGCGACGCATTGGTTGCGTCAGTCACAAAGCTAGCACCGCCGGTCAGGCGCCAGATCAGGAACGTATCGATGGTGCCAAAGACGATCTCACCGGCAGCGCCACGAGCACGCAGCGATGGGTCCTGCTGCAGCATCCAGGCCAGCTTCGTGCCGGAGAAGTAAGGATCGAGCAGCAGGCCGCTCTTTTCCGTAAAAAGCGGCTCATGGCCGGCTTTTTTCAACGTTCCACAATAATCCGACGTGCGCCGGTCCTGCCAAACGATCGCCTTCCCAATCGGGGCCCCGCTTTCGCGTTCCCAAACCGCCACGGTTTCGCGTTGGTTGGTAATGCCGATCGCCGCAATATCGGCCGCATTGATGGACGCATCGGCAATCGCTTTGCGGCAGGTCGTAACGACACTGTCCCAGATCTCTTCAAGATCATGCTCGACCCAGCCGGATTTGGGGAAATATTGCGTAAATTCCTGTTGCGCGCTCGCGACAATCGACTGGTCGGTATCAAAGATGATCGCACGCGACGATGTTGTCCCCTGATCAATCGCTAGAATGTAATTCCCCATCGCCCGATCTCCCTTATCGAATGGTCTTTTTTCTTGCGCCGATCGCGACAGACCGCCGGTGCTGCGCGCGGGCCGGCCATCGTCGCCGATGTGCGCTGTTTCCCTAGTAACTTCACCACGAAGGGGCAACCAATAGATCGTGCTTCTGGAACGAGTCCCCTGCGCCCACGTCGCTATCGGGCCGGTCTGCTTCTCAAATTGGCATCGAATTGGCCTGCCGAACCATGCCACCATTATCGCGTGCGGAGGTGGCCATGGCGGACAATTTGACGACCGGATTGCAAAACGTTCTGACCGGCGTGGAAAAGGCGCATGGCCTGCCAAACGCGCACTACACGGACCATGAGACCTATCACGCTGAAACCGGGCAGCTTTTTGCAAAACAATGGGCTGCACTTGCCTTTGTTGCCGATCTGCCCGGCAATGCGCACGTCAAGCCAATTGATTTTATCGGCCAACCCCTGCTGCTTGCCACCGACCGAGACGGTACGATCCGCGTCTTTGAAAATGTCTGCCGCCATCGCGGGATGATTTTGGTGGATGAAGCCAAACCGGTCCCGGGCGCGCTGCGCTGTCCCTATCATTCCTGGTGTTATGATCTGACCGGCAAACTGCGCGCGACGCCGCATGTCGGCGGGCCGGGCCATAACGGCCATGACGCCATCGACCGAAGCAAGCTGGGCCTGATCGAAGTGCGCAGCCATGTCTGGCGCGGGATCGTTTTCGTCAATCTCGATGGCAACGCGCCATCGTTTGAGGAAGCAAATGCTTCGCTCATCGCCCGTTGGGCGGAATTTGAGCAACCACTCTATTTCGGCGGCGAAGACTCTGTTTTCGAACTGGCACTGAACACCAATTGGAAACTGGCCATCGAAAACTATTGCGAAAGCTATCATCTGCCCTGGGTGCACCCCGCCCTGAACAGCTATTCGCGGCTGGAGGACCACTACAACATTGAAGGTCAGCACGAATTTTCCGGCCAAGGCACCCATGTCTACCGGCAATTGGTCGGCGACGCGGGCGAGAAATTTCCCGATTTAAAAGGGCTCGACGCCAAGTGGGATGCCGCCGCCGAATACATCGCGCTCTATCCAAATGTGCTTCTGGGCATCCATCGCGACCACTCCTTTGCGATCATCCTGATCCCGCAAGGACCTGAGAACACCACCGAACGCATCGCCCTCTTCTACCACCAGCCCGAGGCCATCGCGGAAAACTACGCGTCACTTCGCGCCAAGAACACTACACAATGGAAGGCGGTCTTCGAAGAGGACATTTTCGTGGTTGAAGGCATGCAGCGCGGCCGCCACGCGCGCGGCTTTGACGGCGGGCGCTTTTCGCCGGTCATGGACGGACCAACGCACAATTTCCACAAATGGGTCGCCAGCACCATGCTGGACCGCACCGATGGGTGACGATCAATCGGACCGGCTGCTGAACGCGTCCGGGCCGGTAGAAATCGTCCAGACCTATCGCGATGCCGCCGAGCAAATGTTCGCCCAATCCGACGAAAATGCAGGCTTTTTCTTCCTCACCCATGCGTTCATCCAAGCGCTTGAAGCCGGTTTGCCTGAAGCCGAGGATCTAGAAAAAGAGCTGCGGGACGCACACCGCCTTTAGCGAAAAAAGCGATGTTTCGCCCATGTGCAACCAAAGGCCCACACCCAAAGTTCACCGCCCCGCAAACGCCTGTTAAAAAACAGCTTTCTCGCCCATCAAGAGCATTAACAAATCCTTTAGCCCTTAGTCGTGTTGCGGCGCCGGATACTCCTTGCTTTTTTTAAGGCAAGTCCGACTCGACGCGTTTTCCCATGGAGCGCGCGCACTTTCGGACGAGTATTGAGGGGGTCTTGAAAGTTTGACGATGTTGCGAGGCGCGTGCGCACCGCAGCGAAATGGCTTTCAGGGTCGCCTTTTGTGCTTACTCACTCGAGGGAGGATTACTTATGAGTGACAACAACGGTTCCGCTGAAGCCTATTGGAAGGCGAACCGGAGCTTAATCGCTGGTTGCCTGGTTGTCTGGGCGCTGTGTTCTTTTGGCTTCGCTATTCTCCTGCGCCCGCTGCTCAGCGGTATCGCAGTTGGCGGCACGGATCTTGGCTTCTGGTTCGCCCAGCAAGGTTCAATTCTCGTATTCCTGGTCCTGATCTTTTTCTATGCCTGGCGCATGAACAAGATCGATCGTGACCATGGCGTGGACGAATAGGAGCGCCACCAATGGATCAAACAACACTCAATTGGATCGTCATTCTGGCGAGTTTCGCGCTTTACTTTGGTATCGCCATCTGGGCGCGCGCTGGAACGACCGGTGAATTCTACGCTGCCGGACGCGGCGTTAACCCGGTTGTCAATGGTATGGCGACCGCCGCCGACTGGATGTCGGCTGCCTCCTTCATCTCAATGGCCGGCCTGATTGCCTTTGTCGGCTATAACAACTCGCTGTTCCTGATGGGCTGGACAGGTGGTTATGTTCTCATGGCCATGCTGCTTGCGCCTTATCTGCGTAAGTTCGGTAAATACACCGTACCGGAGTTCGTCGGAGACCGCTTCTACAGCCAGGCAGCCCGCGTGGTTGCCGTTATCTGCCTGATCGTCATCTCGGTGACATACGTGATCGGTCAGATGCGCGGTGCCGGCATCGCCTTCTCGCGCTTCATGGAAGTTGACATCGACCTCGGCCTTTATATCGCCGGCGCCGTCGTCTTCGTCTATGCGGTTCTGGGCGGCATGAAGGGCATCACCTACACCCAGGTTGCGCAATACTGCGTGTTGATCACTGCCTACACAATTCCGGCCGTGTTCATCTCCATGCAGCTGACCGGCAACCCAATCCCGGGTCTGGGTCTGTTCTCCACCATGGCTGACGGTACTGTCGGTTCGGGGCAACCCCTGCTGACAACGCTTGATGGCCTTCTGACCGATTTGGGCTTCAATGAATACACCGCGACAACCAATCCATGGTTGATGGCGCTGTACACACTGTCCCTGATGATCGGTACAGCGGGTCTGCCGCACGTCATCATCCGCTTCTTCACCGTGCCTAAAGTTGCCGACGCCCGTTGGTCTGCTGGTTGGGCGCTGGTGTTCATCGCCCTTCTGTACCTGACAGCACCTGCTGTTGGTGCGATGGCGCGCCTGAACATCACAACCACCATGTGGCCACAGGGTATCGAAGGTGAAGCTGTTGCGGTTGAAGATCTGCCGGAGTGGTTCGAGACATGGCAGGTCACTGGCTTGCTCGGTGTCGAGGACAAAAACGGCGACGGTCGGATCCAGTACTACAACGAAGCCAACCCACCGGCATTTGTTGAAGAACAAGGTCTGGAGGGCAACGAGCTCGTCACCTTTAACCGTGACATCCTCGTGCTTGCCAACCCGGAGATTGCACAATTGCCAGGTTGGGTGATCGCCTTGATCGCGGCCGGTGGTATCGCTGCGGCGCTATCGACGGCAGCGGGTCTACTCTTGGCGATCTCTTCGGCGATCAGTCACGACTTGATCAAATCGACCATCAACCCGAACATCAGTGAGCGTGGAGAATTGCTTGCAGCCCGTATATCCATGGCTGTCGCGATTGTCGTCGCTGTCTATCTGGGTCTTAACCCGCCCGGCTTTGCCGCGCAGGTTGTTGCCTTGGCATTCGGCCTTGCTGCCGCGTCACTGTTCCCGACCCTGATGATGGGCATCTTCTCCAAGCGGATGAACTCCGCTGGCGCCGTTGCCGGTATGCTCGCAGGCCTGATCACGACCTGCCTGTACATCTTCACCTATAAGGGTTGGTTCTTCATTCCAGGCACAGCAATGCTGCCTGATAATGCAAGCGGTTGGTTGTTCGGAATTCCGACAACTCACTTCGGCCCAATCGGTGCGCTGTTCAACTTCGTCGTCGCTTACATCGTAAGCCGTGCGACCGAAGCACCACCGCAGCACATCCAGGATCTGGTCGAGAGCGTTCGTATCCCGCGCGGAGCGAGCGGACCGGTCGCGGACCACTAATCTGCAACATGGCGGGAAAAATCCCGCCATGTCTTCAAACATAAAGAGCCCCGCTTTTT
>JBCCRB010000259.1:0-4718 GCA_039208465.1 Pseudomonadota bacterium | reverse complement strand
CCGTTCACCGAAAAATGCCTGCTGGAAGCGTGCCTTGAACTGATGAAGACCGGTGCGGTCATCGCCATTCAGGATATGGGCGCTGCCGGGCTCACCTGCTCGGCGGTGGAGATGGGCGCAAAGGGTGATCTGGGCGTCGAACTTTGGCTCGACAAGGTGCCGGTGCGCGAAGAACAAATGAGCGCCTATGAGATGATGCTGTCGGAAAGCCAGGAGCGTATGCTCATGGTGCTCGACCCCGCAAAAGAAGCCGAGGCAGAAGCTATTTTCATCAAATGGGGCCTCGATTTCGCGATCGTCGGTAAAACAACCGATGATTTGCGCTTCCGGGTCATCCATCAGGGGCAACAGGTTGCCGACCTACCGATCAAGGATTTGGGCGATGAAGCACCGGAATATGATCGGCCATGGATCGAACCGGGCCTGTGGCAGACCATTGACGCCAGCGAGTTCGCCGAACCGGAAGACTACGCAGCCACAATCCTGCAGATGCTGGAATCGCCCAATCTGTCTTCCCGGCGCTGGGTTTGGGAACAATATGACACGCTGATCCAGGGCAATTCACTCGTTCGACCGGGCGGCGACGCAGGCGTTATCCGCGTCGATGGACACGAGACAAAAGCGCTGGCCTTCTCATCCGATGTAACGCCACGTTATGTAGAAGCCGACGCCTTCGAGGGCGGCAAGCAGGCGGTCGCAGAATGCTGGCGCAACATCACCGCGACGGGCGCCCTGCCCCTGGCGGCCACCGACAATCTCAATTTCGGCAATCCGGAACGCCCGGAAATCATGGGCCAATTCGTCAAGGCCATCGAAGGCATTGGCGAAGCGTGCCAGTTCCTCAATTTCCCGATCGTTTCCGGCAATGTCTCGCTTTACAATGAAACCAATGGCGAGGCGATCCTGCCGACGCCAACCATTGCTGGCGTAGGCCTATTGGAAGACTGGAGCCGCATGAGCCGGATCGGCACGATGGAGGACGGCGACGCGCTCTTCCTGCTTGGTGGCCACGGGTCCCATATGGGCCAATCAATCTTCAATCTCATCATCAATGACCGAGCAGACGGTCCACCCCCACCGGTCGATCTTTATGCAGAACGACGCAATGGCGACTTTGTGCGCTCAGCCATTCAAAACGGGCAATTGACGGCATGTCATGATCTCTCCGATGGCGGGGTTGCGATTGCGCTTGCCGAAATGTGCATGGCCGCCGGCAAAGGCATGACCGTCACGATTGATCCTGCCGCTGGCCCGACGCACGCGCAATTGTTCGGCGAGGATCAGGCACGCTATGTGGTCGCAGTGCCGGCTGATATGGCTCGCTTTTTTGCGACCACCGCCGAAGGGGCCGGCGTGCCGTTTGCTGAGATCGGGACGGTCACCGGCAAGGACTTTGCATTGACGGGTGCGCTCACGGCCACCATATCGCTAGAGCAACTGCTGAACGCCCATGAATCATGGTTTCCGGACTACATGACCGCACGACCCATGGCGCAAGCAGCCGAATAGGAGCGCAAACACATGCCAATGAACGCAGCAGAGATCGAGAAAATGATCAAGGACGCGCTACCCGATGCGCAGGTAACGATCCGCGATCTGGCAGGTGATGGCGACCATTATGCCGCTGAAGTCGTCTCGGAAGCCTTCAAGGGCAAATCGCGGGTTCAGCAGCACCAGATGGTCTATCAGGCGCTCCAGGGCAATATGGGCGGTGTTCTGCATGCGCTTGCCTTGCAGACCAGCGCACCGGAGTAAACCGCGATGGCCACCATCGCGCTGTTTTTCATCCTTCTAGCCTTGGCGCTTTTCATGGACTTTCGTGCCCTGCGGGCGCTATACACCCTCATCCCCAACCGCCGGGCCTTGAACCCGGAAGCGAACAGGAAAAAATAACATGAGCGCGCAAGCCTTCATCGAAAACGAAGTGAAATCCAACGATGTCGTCCTCTTCATGAAGGGCGACCCGCAATTCCCGCAATGTGGTTTCTCCGGCCAGGTCGTGCAGATCCTCGACTATCTCGGCGTGCCCTATAAGGGCATCAACGTGCTGACCGATGATGAACTGCGCCAAGGCATCAAGGATTATGCCAATTGGCCGACCATCCCGCAGCTTTACATCAAGGGTGAGTTTGTTGGCGGCTGCGACATCATCCGTGAGATGTTCCAGGCCGGCGAATTGCAGGAGCATTTTTCAGCGCAAGGCATCGCGGTCAAACAAGCGAGCTGACCCAGATTGACATCAGCGCTTTTGCCGAAAGCGATTGCTGACGCCTTTGCCCAGCAGGCACGCGCTTGCGCGTCGCTTGGTTCGCCGTTCACGGCCGCCATTTGCCAGATTGTCGCCGATCACGGCCTGCCGGAGAGCAAAACACAGGCGCGCCTGGCCGCTTGGGAAGGCGATCCGCAGGGCACCGGTACCGCGCCTGCCCTGCGTTTGACCGGCGCGCTGCATAATCTGGTCTTGCGGCAAGCGGACAGACACCTCGCAGCGGTCTACCCGCCCAACCAATGGTCTGAAGAGACGCTACAACCGGCCGTGTTTGACGCGATCACGCGGTACGACGCGATGATCCACGCCTTTTTAGATAGCCCGCCGCAGACCAACGAAACCGGGCGCGCGGCAATTCTCTTGCCGGCACTACTGACGCTGGCCCAACGGCACGCCCTGCCGGTCAACCTTTTGGAATTGGGGGCGAGCGCGGGCCTCAATCAGAACCTGCAGCGTTTTTACTATGACTATGATGCATGGCGTTGGGGTGATCCCTCTTCAGGCGTCCATCTACCATGCGAGTGGCGCGGTAATGCCTTCCAGTTGAGCGGGCAAACGATCGATATTGCCAGCCGCAAAGGCTGCGATATCGCGCCGGTCGCGATCGAAACGGATGAAGACCGCCAGCATCTGGTTTCTTATGTCTGGGCCGATCAAACGGCCCGCCTGGCTCGCACGCAGGCGGCGTTGGCCATCGCGAAAAATCACCCGCCGACCGTTGAAAAATCGGGCGCTGCCGATTGGCTTGAAAAGGGACTGGCCGACGCGCCAACACCCAGCCAGTGGCGTGTCGTGTTCCACACCATCATGTGGCAATACATGCCGACCGACGAACAGGCGCGCGCTGCCGCAGCGATCCAACAAGCGGGCGCGGCAGCTTCAACCAACGCCCCGCTCGGTTGGGTTCGGTTTGAAGCCGATGGCGAAAAGGGAAGCGCCGGCCTTTACGTGACTGTCTGGGACGGCACGGAGCGTGACGGCCAGGACATGTTACTCGCCCGCGGCGACTTTCACGGCCGGTGGATCGAGTGGCGCGGCTAGAACGGCAAGTCCAACATGATCGGTTCCCGCTGGGGCCCAGACAGTTTCAGTTGCACGAAGGGTTTGCCAGCCTTGATATTAAAACCCGGCACCATCATGGCGGCCATGCATTCCAATGGCGCTGTTTCCGTCGCGCCGATGGCAGTCAGATCAAGCCGCGTAAACCCGGCAGCGTGCTGCATGCCATTGTGGCGATCAGGCGGTAGAGCGATCGGCGGCTTGAAGCCTGAAAAAGTGAACATCAAGGGCAATGAAGGGTCATCACTGGCTGAGGCCATTTGGATGGAAACCCCATCCGGCAGATAAGTTGGCATAAAGGCCCACATCGGCAATTGCGCATCGCCACGCCAGGCAAGACCGAAGGGATTGGCTTTGCCCGTGCCCCTATCGGCCAACAGGGTGCGCGCAATCGCCGGCGAGCGGGCATCAGCCTCGTTTTCGAGCCAGAGAATTTCCAGGAACGCATTGTCAAAGCAATAGCAGATATTGGTCGTGCCTTGACCAGGATGATCGCGGCGGTAGCTTTCCCGCAGACCAAGCGTTTCAAAGCGCGCGGTCACACGGTCGGCATCGGCTTTCGCGACCATCCAGAAAATATGGTCCAGTTCAATAGACATCGTCTGCTCACTTCACCTATGACAGGCCACGTAAAGGGAGATAAGCCAATGCAATGGAACGTCTATCTGTCCGGTGAAATACACACCGATTGGCGTGACGAAATTGAACGCGGCACCCGCGCCGCCGACTTGCCTGTAACCTTTACCGCACCGGTCACCCACCATGGTGCATCCGATGATGTAGGCGTAACGATCCTTGGCGCAGAGCCTGATAAATTCTGGCACGACAATAAGGGCGCCCAGATCAACGCGATCCGCACCCGAAACCTGCTTGAAAAGGCTGATATCGTGGTGGTCCGTTTTGGCGAAAAATACCGTCAATGGAACGCTGCCTTTGACGCCGGTTATGCCGCAGCGCTCGGCAAACCGCTGATCATCATGCATCAGGACGAGCATGCCCACGCCTTGAAGGAAGTTGACGCCGCAGCCCTTGCTGTCACCAAAACGCCTGCCCAAATCGTTGAGATCCTTGACTATGTGATCAACGGAAAACTGGCCGGGTATACCGACCGCGCAGAGGCAGCCGAGTGACCGACTCAGTAGATTTCAACGGCTTTCCCAACGACACGCTTAAGTTCTTGAAAGCGCTTGGCTTTCATCAGGACCGAGACTGGTTTCACGCCAACAAGAAATTGTATGAGCGTGCGGTCAAAAACCCGCTTGGCGACATGTTCGAAGCCGCATCCGCCCGCTTTGAAAAAGAGAAAATCCCGTTGCGGGCGAGTCGGAAAACGTCGGTCTACCGCGTCAACCGCGACATCCGCTTTTCCAAGAACAAGGACCCCTACAAT
>JBCCRB010000258.1:0-4738 GCA_039208465.1 Pseudomonadota bacterium | reverse complement strand
GTTGGGCGCCTGATGGATGAAGCCAATGGCGCGCCGGAAATGATCAGCCTGATCAAGCGCAATAATTGTGGTGCAGCGCTCGATATTGCGCGGACGGCGCGCGACATGCATGGCGGCAACGGTATTTCGCAGGATTTTCCGGTCATGCGGCACATGATCAATCTGGAAACGGTCAACACTTATGAGGGCACGCATGATGTTCACGCGCTCATTTTGGGCCGGGCGCAAACGGGCCTGCAGGCCTTCTTTTGAGAATAAAAGCTGATGGACCGCGTTGCCCTTGTGGCGCAGAAATTTCGTGACCGCGTCCAATCTGGTGCGCTGCCACCGCTTAAAAGACCGGACCTAAAGTTGACGAAAGAGGACGCGGTGGCGCTATTTGAAGCGCAATGCGCGACGCGTTTGCTCGACCAGGTGAGCCGCGAGATGCAGCGGGCGGGCCAGGGCTATTACACGATCGGATCGAGCGGTCATGAGGGGATGGCTGCCGTTGCCCATGCAACGCAGCCCGACGATATGGCATTTCTGCATTATCGCGATGCGGCCTTTCAATTAGCCCGCGCGGCGCAGGCGGGGTATGCGGGCATGATCAGCGACATGTTGCTGAGCTTTGCTGCTTCGTCGGATGATCCGGTGTCTGGCGGTCGGCACAAGGTATTGGGGTCTAAGGCGCTGTCGATCGTGCCGCAAACGTCAACGATCGCGAGCCATTTGCCAAAAGCGGTGGGTGCTGCCTATTCAATTGGGCTTGCTGCGCATCTGGATCTGCCGGATCGGGTACTCGGCGATGATGGGCTGATTGTTTGCAGTTTTGGCGATGCGTCGGCCAATCACGCCACCGCGCAGGGCGCGATCAACAGTGCCTGCTGGACCGCCTATCAGGGTGGTGCGATGCCGCTGCTTTTTGTGTGTGAAGACAATGGTCTGGGCATTTCCGTCCCGACGCCCAAGGGTTGGATTGAAGCGAATTTTTCCGCCAAGCCGGGCCTTTCCTATTTTGCCTGTGACGGCACGGATCTGGGCGATGCGCTTGTTGGCGCGCAAGAGGCGGTTTCTTTTGTGCGCAAGCACCGCAAGCCTGCCTTTCTGCATATGCGCACCGTTCGCCTTTTTGGGCATGCGGGTTCCGATATTGAGGGTGGATACCGGACGCGTGCCGCTATTGAAGCTGACGAGGGTGATGACCCGCTTCTGGCATCAGCGGCCTATCTCATCTCACTTTTCGGCATGACAGGTGAAGAAGTCCTGGCGCTTTATGATCAGATTGATGCCGACATCCGCGAAGCGCTGGCGCCTGCCCTCGAAGCGTCGAAACTACGAACCGCCCGAGATGTGATGGCGAGCCTTGTGCCGCCCCCTCGTGCGGTCAAGCCGATCTCGGTTGATGTGCAAAAACGCCAAGCGGCATTTGGCAGCGATTGGGCACAGTTGGGCGAACCACAATCGATGAACAGGCTGATAAATTGGGCGCTGACCGATCTGATGCTGGCGCATGATGAGATCGTGCTGGCGGGCGAAGATATCGGCCGCAAGGGCGGTGTCTATGGGGTGACCAAGGGTTTGCAGAAGCGATTTGGTGCGCGGCGGGTGATTGACACGATCCTCGATGAGCAATCGATCCTGGGGCTTGGCATCGGCATGGCGCATAATGGTCTTCTGCCGATCACGGAGATCCAGTTTCTGGCCTATCTGCACAATGCCGAGGACCAATTGCGCGGCGAGGCAGCCACGCTGCCATTTTTCTCTAACGGGCAGTTCACCAACCCGATGGTGGTGCGCATTGCCGGGCTTGGCTATCAGCGCGGTTTTGGCGGGCATTTTCACAATGACAATTCGCTGGCTGTGCTGCGCGATATACCGGGCCTGATCGTCGCTTGCCCATCGGATGGGCGTGAAGCGGTGCTGCTTTTACGCGAAAGTGTGCGTTTGGCGCGTGAGGCGCAGCGTGTTGTCGTCTTTGTGGAGCCGATTGCGCTTTATCCGACACGCGACCTGCATGAAGATGACGATGGCTGCTGGATGTGTCGCTACCCGGACGAGACGGAAGTGGCGGGCTTTGGCAGCATTGCGCAGCGCGGGGATGGCGAGGATCTGGTGATCATCACCTATGGCAATGGCGTGCATTTGTCGGTGCAGGCTGCCGAAAAGCTGCGCGCGTCCGGTGTCGCGACACGGGTCATCGATCTGCGTTGGTTGGCGCCTCTGCCGGTCGAGAAAATGCTGGCGGCAGCGTCGGCATGCCAGCATGTGTTGATCGCCGATGAATGCCGGCGCACGGGCAATGTTTCGGAAGAAATCATGACCGCGCTCATTGAGGCTGGGCGCGATGCGCAGAGCATTGCGCGCGTTACGGCTGATGACAGTTTTATTGCAACCGGCCCGGCCTATGCGGCGACTTTACCGTCCGTTGCGGGTATCTGTGCGCAAGCTGCGCAGTTGGTTGGGCGATCTGCCGGTGCAGGCTTTACAGCGGGCGGCAAAGTCTGAAAGTACAGGCTAACTGCTCACTAGCCGCACAGATATGGAGCTTGTTTTGGCCCAACCCGTTCGTAAAGCCGTAATTCCCGTCGCCGGTCTTGGCACGCGTTTTCTGCCCGCCACCAAGGCGGTGCCGAAGGAGATGCTGACGGTCGTCGACAAACCGGTCATCCAATATGCGGTGGAAGAAGCGTTTGAGGCGGGTATCGAGCATGTTGTGCTGGTCACCGGCCGCAACAAGCATGTCATCGAAGACCATTTTGATCATCAGGTCGAGCTGGAGGCAACGCTGGAGGCGCGTGGCAAAACCGAGCCACTGGAGGCACTGCTTGACGATATTCCGCAGGCCGGGCGCATCAGCTTTACCCGCCAGCAAAAGCCGTTGGGTCTTGGCCATGCCGTCTGGTGTGCACGCGATATTGTCGGTGACGAGCCATTTGCGGTGCTGCTGCCAGACATGGTGATGACCGGCACGCCCGGCTGTTTGGCGCAGATGATGGCTGTTTACCGGGAAAAGGGCGGCAACATCATCTCCGTCGAAGAATGCCATCCCGATCTGGCGCACAAATATGGGATCGTTTCCATGGGCGCGCGGTCTGAAAACTCATTTGAAGTGACCGGCATGGTGGAAAAGCCGGCGCCGGGCACCGCGCCGACGAACTTTTTCATCAATGGGCGCTACATTCTTGACGGTAAGGTGATGGAACATCTGGCCAAGCATGAAACCGGGGCGGGCGGTGAAATCCAACTGACCGACTCCATGCTTGCACTGATGGCGGAACAGACATTTCATGCCGCACCCTTTACCGGCAAAACCTATGATTGCGGGTCGAAGATCGGCTTCTTGCAAGCCAATCTGGAGCTTGGCCTGGCGCATGGTGAAACGGGTGCGGAATTTGCCGACCTCGTCCGACAGGCGGCCGCTACATTCTAGGCCGCTTCCGATTTGTTAGTGCCGTCCGGATCGGGTTCGTCCTGATAGCCGTTCGGGTTTTGTGACTGCCAGCGCCAGCTGTCGGCGCACATGGCATCAAGGCCCAGCTTTGCTTCCCAGCCCAAGAGGTCTTTGGCGCGTGTTGCATCGGCATAGCAGCTCGCCACATCGCCTTCGCGGCGGTCGGTGATCTCATAGGGGATTTGTCGGCCGCTGGCCTGTTCAAAGGCCCGGACTATGTCGAACACCGAATAGCCGGTGCCGGTGCCCAGATTGATCGGCGTGCATTGCGCATTTTCAAGCAGTTTGAGCGCAGCGACATGGCCGGCAGCAAGATCGCTCACATGGATATAGTCGCGGACGCCTGTGCCGTCGGGCGTGTCGTAATCATCGCCAAAGATAAAGAGTTTTTCACGACGGCCGACAGCGACCTGCGCAATGAAAGGCATCAGATTGTTCGGGACATCGGCCGGATCTTCCCCGATCATGCCGCTCACATGCGCGCCGACTGGATTGAAATAGCGCAAAATAGTGATCGCCCAATCGGGATCGGCAGCAAAAAGGGCGCGCAGCATGTCCTCGATGATTAGTTTGGTTTGACCATAAACGCTTGCGGTTGACAGCGCGTGTGCCTCATCGATGGGCAGATATTGTGGTGTGCCGTAGACGGTTGCTGATGAGGAGAAGATCAGCTTCTTCACGCCGGCAGTAATATCGTCTTGCATCTTCCCGCCCCATTCAAGGAAGCCAGCCTCTTCGAAGGCTTTGCCAGCGCCCGAAGATCCCCTGAAGTTTGGTTGATACACCGCATAGCCATTCGCTGCGTAGAAGGCGGCCCACCAGTCGAATTCCAGCGTATCCCGACCGTCTACCTCAGCGTGTGGTAAAACGATAAGTGGTAGGACATCTCCCCACTTACCCGCTGGCGTCGTCAAATATCCCCTGATGTTAAGGCCATCCGATGCTATGAAGTCAAATCGACGGCGATCGATTTGCTCAGGCGCAGGGAAGTCAGGCCTCATTGAGGAGAAGAAATCAATTTGATTGGTTGAGGGATCAAATACATATAGATCAGTTGGCCGGTTAGCGTAACTTGCTCGCACTAACATTTTATTGGAAGTATCCAAATTGTATGTGACCCAGACCCAAGGTGTCCCAATTGCCTTAGCAATGCTTTTCGTAACAGATTCAGATCTTCGGTCGAAATACACTACATTCGACCATTCATCCGCCACATACCCCCTATCTACCAACGCTGTGCGTTCATTGTAAAAATAGTATGCGATATCCAATTCAGGATCTTCTGCCAGTACACGGACTTCTTCG
>JBCCRB010000257.1:0-4749 GCA_039208465.1 Pseudomonadota bacterium | reverse complement strand
GCGATGTCTTGCTCAAGCGATGCGCGGAATTGGATCTCAACGCCGCGGGCGGTTAGCCACTCAGCATCGACCGTTGATTGCGGGGTGCGCGGGCAGGCGGTGCCGACATATTTTAAGTCGGCGCCGGCTTCGACGAGGAGGCGGGCGACCAACAATTCCGAACCTTCATAACCTGACAAGGTGATGCGGCCCTTGATCGGGGCGCCAGCGAGCGCGCCGCGGGTTGCGCCCAGCATGGCATTGCGCGCGGCATCGGCTTTCGATGTCGCAATGTTGCAGGCTTCTGCAATGGCGGCGAGCCAATCCTGTGTGCCCTCCACGCCGATCGGCGCTGATGGCACATGGCTGCGCCCTGCGGCGGTAAATTCGCGCAGGGAGGCCGTGTAGAACGGGTGCATCGCGGCGACGGTCGCGCAATCAAGCGCTGCATAAAGCTCGCGCCATTCGCGCACCGGCACGGTCGGGCCAACGCCCAAGCCCATCGGCTCGATCATCGCGGCGATCATCATCGGATCGGCGGGGAACACCTCACCAAGCAGGGTAATGGTCGGGCGGTCATCAACGCCGCCGCGCGGTGATTGAACCGGGCCAGCGGCAATTTCCTCGCGCGCATAGCGCAGCATGGCCGCAGACAGCACGTCTTTTGCCTCGGCGTGGGTCGGGACACCGAAGCCGGGCACGTCTATGCCGACAATGCGCACGCCGTTGATCTGTTTGGGCAGCATTTGCAGCGGTATGCCGGATGCTGTCGGCACGCACAGATTGGTCACGATGACGGCATCGTAATTCTCCGGATCAGCGGTTTCCTCTACGGCATCGCGGATGTCTTCGTAGAGTTTGCCGGTGACCAGGCTTTCGGAGTTGAACGGCACATAGCCGACCGAACGGCGGGCGCCGTAAAAATGCGATGTGAAGGTGAGGCCATAGACGCAACATGCTGATCCTGAAAGGATTGTTGCCATTCGGCGCATGCGCAATCCGACCCTGAGCGAGCCAAAGGCCGGGCACATGGATTGCGGTTGTTCGTGCGGCCCTTTTGGATAATCGCGCTCAAAACCTTCCATCAGTTCGGCGTTACCTGCAGCCTTTGCAGCGGCCGCCATCTGCTCGGCACCTGCGTGACAGCCGGCCTGCGCCGTTTCAACGCGCTCATCACCAGCCGGTGCCGGCGCGGCTTGTTGCTGCGCTGGTTCCAAATGCGGGTCTTTGATGAGGGTCGTTGTCATGGGCTGATCACACCTCGTCGTACACAACTTCGAGCGAAGGCTTGTTGAGTTTGGAGGCGGCGCACATGTCGGCTTGCGTTGCCGGTGTCAGTTTGAAGTCCGAACCGGTTTCCTCTGTGTCGAACAGGGCCAACAGACCATCCTGCGAGAGCGGGGTCGGTTGGGTTGGCGGTGCGTCGCACACATTGTCGGCCAGTTCGCCAAACAATTCGCCCCATTGGCCGTCGGGATAGCCGATGATCTGGTAGTTGGCAGACTTGCGGCGGATGTCTTCGTCTTGCGGGATGGCCGCCAGGATCGGAATGCCGGCGGCCTTGGCAAAGGCTGCTGCTTCGCCGGTGCCGTCATCCTTGTTGACGACCAGACCGGCGACGCCAACATTACCGCCCAGCTTGCGGAAATACTCCACCGCAGAGCACACATTGTTGGCGACATAGAGCGATTGCAGGTCGTTTGAGCCGACGACAACCACTTTCTGGCACATGTCACGGGCAATCGGCAGGCCAAAGCCGCCGCAGACCACATCGCCCAGAAAATCGAGCAGGACATAGTCAAAGTCCCATTCGTGGAAGCCCAGCTTTTCAAGCGTTTCGAAGCCATGGATGATGCCACGACCGCCACAGCCGCGCCCGACTTCCGGGCCGCCCAATTCCATGGCGAACACGCCGTCGCGCTTGAAGCATACATCCGAGATGGAGACCTCTTCGCCGGCTTCCTTCTTGGCCGAGGATGTTTCGATAATGGTTGGGCACGCCTTGCCGCCAAACAGGAGGGAGGTTGTGTCGGACTTGGGATCGCAGCCGATCAGCAGGACTTTCTTGCCCTGACGCGCCAGCATGTAGGACAGATTTGCCAGGGTGAAGGATTTGCCGATGCCGCCTTTTCCATAAATGGCGATGATCTGCGTTTCCTTGGTGACCTCCGATTGCGCAGGCGCGTCGGGTTCGACGGCGGCCTCATTGCGCAATGCTTGGTCATAATCTTCCTGGCGGGCGAAGGCGCTGTCATCCATCATGAGTTTTGTCTCCAATTGATGACCATTTTCGTGCAGGTCGGGTCCGTAAAGGCGGCGCGATAGGCCTCGTGCGCCTCGTCAATGTCGGCGACGGTTGAGACCAGGCCTTCCAGATCGAGGGCATTTTGGTCCAACAGATCGAGAACGGCGATCACGTCGGGGCGGGTAAACTCAGCGGCGATGCGCATGCTGGCCTCGCGCATGAAGGCTGGGGCAAAATTGAAGCTCAGTGCTTTTTCGTAAAAGCCGGCAAGAACGACTTCGCCCTTGGGCGCCATGTGAGAAATGGCCAGGTCCAAGACTTTCGGGTCGCCGGATGCGTCCATGATTGCGCTGTAATTGCGCCGGTCATCATCAAAGGCGCTAGTCACATGATAGCCTTCGGCGCCGGCGATGCGGTTTTCGTCGACTTCCCAAACGGTTGGGGCTTCGCCGCCAAGCGCCAATGTCAGGCGTGCCAAGAGGCGTCCGAGGACGCCGTGGCCGATGATCAGATCGGGCAAGCGCTTTTCTGAGATCGAAAGGGCGTGGAAGGCTGTCGCTGCGAGCGCCAGCAAAATACCGTTCCGCCCCGTGCTTTCGGAAATCGGATAAATCTTGTCGGCCTTGGCGATGATTCGCGACGCGGATGCGCCGAAGAGCGGGCGCACGTCCTGGTAGCAACTGGCGCCAGGCACGAAGACGAGGTCGCCGACAGATACCGTGCTTTCCGATTGGACGCCAACAACGCGGCCGACCGCCTCATAGCCCGGCACCAGGGGATAACCCATGCCCGGGAACGACGGCATCTTGCCTGACCAAAGCAGTTTCTCGGTGCCGGTGGAGATGCCGGACCATAAGACATCAACAATGACGTCATCGGCCGCTGGCTGCTGCAAAGCAACATCGCGCAGGCTTACGCTGCCTGGCTGATCAATGACGATCGCTGTTGCTTTCATTCCAAATCCCCTCCGATGCCTAAAAAACAGACTCTGGGCTCACGTCACTTTAAAGTGACAACAGGTAGTGTCAATTAAAATTTACACTGTTTGCACCTGATCCGTCAGGCTTTTGCGACAAGCAGGCCGGAAATGACCGGCAAAGCCGTCGCGACCTGCCGGATGTCGGCAAAACCGGCTTTTCGGGCTAAATCGCTGAGCTGCCCGGCGGAACGGCATTTTCCCGATTGCATTGCCAGCAAATAGATCGAGAAATAGGCTTGGACGAGCCGTTCACCGGCCTTCTCGCCTGCCATTGGTTCGCCAATTACCAGCACATCACCGGGCGCCATGGCTGCCCGCACATTTCTGAGGATGGACAGCGCGGCATCATCATTATGGTCGTAGAGCACCCGGATCAGGCTGTAGCAGTCCGCGTCCGGCGGGATCTGGTGTTCGAAGAAGGAGCCACCATAGATGCTCAAGCGGTCCGCAAAGCTGGTGCCAGCCAGTTGCTCGCTTGCGTTTTCGGCGACGGCAGGCAAGTCGAAAACGCCGACGTTCAAGGTATCCCAACGCTTTGCGGCTCCGGTGATGAAGGCGCCGTTGCCGCCGCCAATATCGATCAGGCGGGCGTGGTGGCGGCCGATCGGGTAGGCGTCGAGGACCTGCTCGATTACCATGGCCTGCGACAGGCGCATGAGGGTTGAATATTGCGCCGCATCGGGCGCGCCCACATGGCGGCCCCACGCGTCACCTTCGCCCACATAGGACCAGAAGCTTGATGTTTGTGTATCTGATTTGGGCGCGCGCAACAGGGCGACGGGATCAGTCAAATCGCGATAGACGGCCGCGTGGTGTCGGATCATGGCGCGGATGCCCGGGCTTTGGGCGATGACGATGCCATATTCGTCCAACCCGAATTGGCCGTCTCCAGTCCGATATACCAGTTTCAAGCCTTCCGCAGCGGTCAAAAGCGTCGATGCGCGATCCGGCGTCATTTGCCATTGGCGTGCAAGCTCTGCAGGGCTGGCCGGTCCGGTTGCCAGCGCGTCGAACAGATCCAGTTCTTCACAGGCGAGGAGGATTTGGCTGTTGATGAAGCCGGATGTCAGCGCAAAAACCTCATTGGCGCTGCTGCTGGCCAAGCGCCGCAACAGGGGCGCGCGTTCAACGAACCGCCGAAAGCGCGGGTTTGCGACCAAGCGTCTGCGGAATTGGGCGATAATCGACGTGCTTTTGCCCGGGCGCGTGGTGCTTGCCGCAGGTGGATAATGCGCAAGGTTCTCGGCGGGGGCCGTCTCAGGCGGCACTTTGCGCAAGCTCCTTGGGAACCAGCCGTGTCGCTTCGCCTTCAATCAGCTTGCGCAGCATCGGTGCGCCGGGACAGTCGGGGATAGCGGCAACCGCATCGCCAACCAAATCGCACAGGTTTTTCAGCGTGTGATCAAGGCCGTTTTGCTGCACGGCGTTCGGCCTTTGGTGCGCTGCATCCTGGCCACATGGTTTGCCGAGCTCTTTTTCGGTGCCGGCAAAATCGCGCAAATCATCGGCAACCTGATAGGCTGCGCCCAGCGCGTCACCGACGCCG
>JBCCRB010000256.1:0-4751 GCA_039208465.1 Pseudomonadota bacterium | reverse complement strand
TGTCGTTTCTTCAGCCATTACTACCAGCTCCTGACCGCACGATCTTGCCGTTTTCAAAATGGATCCCGCATTCAACCTTTGCTGAACCCCGCCAACGGCCCGCGCGCGAATCTTCACCTTCTTTCACCTTTGTGGTGCACGACGCACACCCGATGGAAGGATAGCCCTGATCGACAAGCGTGTGTTGAGGCAGATCAAACGCTTCAGCATAATTCGCGAGGTCCTCCGCGCTCCAATCAGCCAGCGGATTGAGCTTGGTTTTGCCGTTTGCCTGGCTCTCCACCTGCGAAAGGCCGCTACGCGTAAACACCTGATGGCGCTTGCGACCCGAGATCCAGGCATCAAACTCGGTCAGCGCCGCGTTCAACACTTCTGTTTTCCGAAACGCGCAGCACGCATCCGGTTGCGTCAGGTGAAGCCGGCCCCATGGATCGAGCTTGCGAATGTGTTGACCGTCCGGCGACACGGTACGCACATCCGTCAGGCCCAAAGCGCGGATCAGGCGCGCCTTGTGATCCAGCGTCTCCTGAAACAGCATCCGCGTATCGATAAAGACGATCGGCGTTGCCGGATCCACCTGGGAAACCAGGTGCAGCAGCACCGCCGAATCGGCACCGAACGAAGAGACCACCGCAACGTGCCCGAAGCGGCGCTCGGCAATCGCCGTGCGCAGCAACAAAAGCGTTTCGTGGATTTTTTCGCGCAGATTGAAAGGTGTGCCGTCAGGCAGCGCGGGCATGGCCTTCATCTCCATAGATGGCGGCCTTGAACGGCGCCGCCCCAAGGCGCCGATAAGCCATCAAAAAGTTTTCGTCAGCGCTTTCACGCAGGCTCAGATAGGTTTCGATGATCGTTTCGATCGCTGGGATCAGATCATCGGCCCCAAATCCCGGTCCGGTCCGTTCGCCGATGGTCGCGGTTTCGCTGCCATCGCCGCCAAGCGTGATCTGGTAGTTTTCAACGCCCGCGCGATCCAAACCCAAAATCCCGATATGACCGACATGGTGGTGGCCACAAGCATTGATACAACCGGAGATCTTGATCTTCATCGGGCCGATGTCGCGCTCCAGCTTTAATTCATCAAAGCGCTCGGAAATTTGTTGCGCGATCGGGATCGAGCGCGCCGTTGCCAGCGCGCAATAATCCATGCCGGGACACGCAATAATGTCGGAGATCAGGCCGATATTGGCAGTCGCAAGGCCAACCTTCTTCAGCGCCGCAAAGACGGCAGGAATGTCCGCTTTGCGCACATGCGGCAAAATCACATTCTGCTCATGGCTGATCCGGATTTCATCATGGCCATATTTTTCGGCCAGGTCGGCAATGGCGCGCATCTGTTCGCTCGTTGCGTCACCCGGCGTCCCGCCAACCGGCTTCGTCGAGATCGTGACAATGCCATAGGCCGGGTTCTTGTGCTCAGCCACATTGGTCTCAACAAAGGACGCAAAGACCGGATCATGCGCGCGCGCATTGTCGAAGGTCAGCGATTGCGTGTTGTTGAACACCGGCGGCGCAAACACCGCTTCCAGCTTTTCCATCAAGCCTTCCGGCGCACCTTTGAACTTCGCCTTCTGCTCGACAAAGGCCTGCTCAATCATCGCCTTGATCTCATCGAGGCCGGTCTCATGAACGAGGATCTTGATCCGCGCCTTATATTTATTGTCGCGGCGCCCGTGTAGATTATAGACGCGCAAGATCGCTTCCAGATAGGGCAGCAGATCATGCTTGGGCAGGAAGTCGCGCACCGTTTTGCCGACCATCGGCGTGCGACCAAGACCACCGCCGACAATCACCTCATAACCGGGCGCACCATCGTCATCGCGCACCATGCGCAACCCGATATCATGCGCTTTGGTGACCGCGCGGTCATTCGGCGCACCGGTGATGGCGATCTTGAATTTGCGGGGCAGCCACTGGAACTCAGCATGATCGGTCGACCATTGCCGAAGCAATTCAGCGGTCGGGCGTGGATCTTCGATTTCATCAGCCGCAGCGCCGGCAAAGTGATCAGCCGTTACGTTGCGGATACAATTGCCCGATGTCTGGATCGCATGCATTTCGACATCGGCAAGCGCATCGAGAATGTCAGCCACATCATGCAGTTTGGGCCAGTTGAACTGGATGTTTTGCCGCGTGGTAAAATGGCCATAGCCCTTGTCCCACCGTTCGGCGATATAGGCCAATTGGCGCATCTGGCGGCTGTTGAGCGTGCCATAGGGGATCGCCACGCGCAGCATGTAGGCATGCAGTTGCAGATAGAGACCGTTTTTCAGGCGCAGAGGCTTGAATTCATCTTCCGTTAGCGAACCATCGATCCGGCGCTCGATCTGCTTGCGGAACTCAGCAACGCGGCCGCGCACGAAACGCGCGTCAAATTCATTATAGGCGTACATTATTGGATCTCCGCCTGTTTGCCGTGGAAATAGTTCGACGGGCCACGCGTGCGAAACCGCTCGCGAAAATGCACCGGCTCCGGCTTGCCATCATCATTGATGCTCACATCGGCGAGATAGGCACCGACAATCCGCGAAACCTGCGCCCCGCCTTTCGACAGCAGCGCCGCGGCGCGTTCGGCATCCTCGGCAATGGCGGCGTCACCGATTTGAATGGACCAGCCGCCTTCCTTCGTCAGGTAAACAACATCACCATCATAAAGATCATTGGCGGTAACGATTTGCGGGTGCTTGAAACGGGGTACAGCCATGGTCAAACGGCTCCTGCGATTTCTTGGTGTGAGATGGGTTGGTTGATGGAAGCAGCTTCCGAGGCGCCCATGCCGATGAGGATGACGGCCGGGCCGATAATGCGCGCTTCGGCGAGACGCTTGGGCAAATCGGGCAGGGCGCATGAGACGGTTTGCTGCGATTGCCGTGACACATTTTCGGTCACGGTCACCATCGTGTCGGCGGTAGCGCCATGCGCCAACAATTGCGCCACTACATGTGGTGCGGCCTTCACGCCCATATAGATGGCCGTCACCGCACCGGGGCGTGCCAGCGCAGCCCATTCATGGTCGGCAAATCCATCCATGTCATGCGCCGTGATGAAACGCAGCGCGCTGTTGCGCCCGCGCCGTGTCAGCGATTGACCGATTGAGGCGGCAGCTGCCGAAGCTGATGTAATGCCTGGCACGACGTCAAAACCGATGCCAGCCTCATGCAGCGCAGCAATTTCCTCGTCGAGCCGGCCATAAACGCTCGGATCGCCCGACTTCAAGCGCACCACATGAGCACCGCTGCGAGCCTCTTCGATCATCAGCGCGTTAATGTCATTCTGCTTCCAGGCGGTGCCGAAACCCTTCTTGCCGGTTTCGACGATTTTCGCTTCACGCCGCGCAAGTTCGAGGATTTCCGCCGAAACCAGCCGGTCATGCAAGACCACATCGGCTTCATGCAGCGCGCGCCGCGCTTTCATCGTCAAAAGATCGGGGTCGCCGGGCCCTGCACCCACAAAGCTGACCCGCCCGGGCGCTTCACGGCGCTCAATCGCGTCGGTCAGCAACTCTTCCAGCAATTGATGGGCGGCCTGTTCGCCGCCTTTTTCAAGCGCCTTGGCGCCTGCCCCAAAATAAAAGCGCGTCCAGAAATCGCGGCGCTTGCGGCCCATCGGTAACAGATTTGCGCGCGAGCGGAAGGCTTGACCGATCCGCGCCAGAACACCCAGATCCGACGGCAATTGTTCTTCCAGATCAGCCTTGATCTTGCGCGCCAGCACCGGCGCAGCGCCTTCTGTGCCGATCGCAACGGTCACAGGGTCACGGTCAACGATGGCCGGTGTGATGAACTGGCTTTCATCCAAATTGTCGACAATGTTGACCAGCGCCCCGTCGGCATGGGCGAGGGCAGCAACCCGCCGGTCTTCGGCCTCATCATCATTGGCCGCATAAAAAAGCCGCGCGCAAAGCGCATCGCCAACCTCAAGCGGGCGCTCAATGAAGTTGATCCGTCCTTGCGCCGCCCACACACCAATCTGATCGTCGGGATTGTCGCCAAAGACGCTGATATGCGCCCGGGTCTTCAAAAGGAGCCGCAATTTGGCAACAGCGGTTTCACCGGCGCCGGACACAATGACGCGGTGACCTTCCAGATTCATGAAAATGGGAAAATGGCGCACAGGCTTCTCCAGAATGAACTTGCAAAATATGTGGTGAAGCCGTCGCGTTGAAGGTTTTCATTTCTCCAAACGCGACTGAAGAGAAAAAAATTCTCTAAAATACCCTGAATGCCGCGTATTTGAGCTGTTTGACCTGCGTCAAAGTTGGGGCGCACGCGATATGCGACAAAATCTGCACTTTTGAACCATTCCAAATCCCGGGGAGGGGCGTTATATGCCGTTGCAATTAACCGACGAGACTATTGTGACTGATATAGCAAAGCACGGGTCGACCCTGATGGATTTCGACGCTTACTTCTCCTCCGCCCTTTCGGGTTTGCACGAGGCGGGTAACTATCGTGTTTTTGCTGAGCTTGAGCGCCAGCGTGGATCGTTTCCGCGTGCCCAGCGCTACCGTGAGGATGGCTCGACCCATGAGGTGACCGTCTGGTGTTCAAACGATTATTTGGGCATGGGTCAGCATCCCAAGGTCATGGCGGCGATGCATGATGCCATCGAACGGTCCGGCACCGGTGCGGGCGGCACACGCAATATCTCGGGCACCAACCATGATCATGTTTTGTTGGAGCGCGAACTGGCCGATCTGCATGGCAAGGAAGGCGCGCTGATCTTTACCTCGGGCTATGTGTCCAACTGGG
>JBCCRB010000255.1:0-4751 GCA_039208465.1 Pseudomonadota bacterium | reverse complement strand
CGGCGGGAAAGATGTCCGGGTGGCCAACGGCAAACAGCAGATAGACCTCCGCCGTCCACGGGCCGATGCCTTTGACGGTCACCAGCGCGTCGATGGCTTCATCGGCGGGCAGGGCAGGCAGATCATCCAGGCGCAGCGCCTTTTCGTTGAGCGCATCGCAGAGCGCTAAGAGCGTGCGTTGCTTGGGGCGGGAGAGGCCGGCGCTGATCCAGGCCGGTTCGCCTTGGCGCAAAAAATTGGCCGGTGTCATCGGATCGACCAGAGTGGCCAGGCGGCCCCAGATCGCATCGGCGCTTTGCACCGAGACCTGTTGCGAGACGATGATCTTGGCAAGGCTGGCAAAGCCGGGCGCGTTGCGGCGCAGCGGCACATGGTCGACATGGTCGATCATCATGGCCAGCGTCTCGTCGCGGGCGCGCAGCCATTGAAGGCCCTGGCTGATGTGGCTGTCATCTTCGATGGTTGCGATCATGGGCTCTTCCATGCCACGCACATGCCATGAGACGCGCCGATGATCGACCGATATTTCGCTTTGCTCCGTCGCCGAACGGCTTTTTGCATTTGGGGCATGCCTATAGCGCGCTGATCAACCAGCAATTGGCGCGTGAGGCGGGCGGCCAGATGCTGCTGCGGATCGAGGATATTGATGTGGCGCGCTGCACGCCGGCGCTGGAAGCGGCGATGGAAGAGGATCTGCGCTGGATTGGGTTTGAATGGGAGGCGGAGCCGCGGCGCCAATCTGAGCATTTTGAGGATTATCGCGCGGCGCTGGATGTTTTGGTGGAAGCGGGGCTGGCCTATCGAAGTACGCTGTCGCGCGGCGATATTCGGGCATTTGTGGCGGAAAAGGAAGCGACGGGCACAGCCTGGCCGCGTGATCCAGACGGTGCGCCGCTCTTTCCAGGGCGGGCCTATGAGGCCGTTGATGGTGACGCCGTCGCCTGGCGGCTCGATGTGGCGGCGGCCAAAGCGCATTTGGGTATTGAGACGGTTGCCTGGGAAGAGTTGGGGCAGGGGCCGGAGGGTGAGAGCGGCCTCGTTGAAGCCGATCCGGCGCAATGGGGCGATTTTGTGCTGGCCCGGCGCGATGTACCGACCAGCTACCATCTGAGCGTGGTGGTCGATGATGCGTTGCAGGGGATCAGCGATGTGGTGCGTGGGCGCGATCTTTTTGCCGCGACGTCAGCGCATGCGTTGCTGCAGGATTTATTGGGGTATGGGCGGCCGCGTTATTTCCACCATGATCTGATCCTGGAGCCGGGCGAAACGCGCAAATTGTCGAAAAGCCGCGATGATACGAGCCTGCGCGCGCTGCGGCAGGCAGGCGTGACGGCGGGCGATGTGCGGCGGATGATCGGGTTTGAAGCTTAAGCGCCGAGCTTGTTGAGCCCGAGCTTGGTGATCACCAGAAAACCAAGCGTCAAAAACGCGCCGGCCACCATCACGAGGGCGAGGATGGTCGGGTCGTTGGTTTTAAACTCGGTATATTCAATGCCGATGCCACCAGCCAGCGATCCGCTGATCAAAACGGCCATGTTGCCGAGCGGCCCAAAGGCTTCAGCGCCCAGGACACCGTCCATGGCACTGCCGATAAAGAACCCGCTGGCGGCCAAAATGAAGCCGATGTAAATCCAGCCCTGCATAGTCAGATCTGTAATCATGGCGCTTCTCCGTGCGCCCGAATTATCAGATGATCGTTAATTGTGCGTTCAAAGATATGCTTAATCAGGCCGTCTCGACGGTCGCGCGTGCCTGGCGGTAGCGGATGATCGCTGCGTTCAGTTCTGCGCCAAGGATGAAGATCGCCGCGACGATGTAGAGAAAGACCAGGGCGATCATCAGTGATGCCAGGCCGGCATAGGTCGTTACATAGGTTGCAAACCGTTCCAGATAGGCGGCGAACAGCGTGGCCCCGACAACCCAGAACGCAATGGTCACGACCACGCCGGGGATCAGCGACAGGAATGAGCGCTGCCCGGCGGGCAGCCATTTATGGACGATGAACAGGCCGGTCACCAACACAATGACGGCGATCACGTAGCGCCAGAAGCCGACTTCGAATGACAGGGTCTCCAGGCCCGGGACGTATTGTTCGGCGATCCGGTAGGCCAAGGGGGCAAGGACAAGCAGGAAGCTGATCGCCATGAAGCCGAGCGTTGCGATCACGACAAAGCCGAGGCTTTGCAAGCGCACATAGATCAGGGAACGGGTCTCGCTGACCCGGTAGGCGCGGTTGAGCGCCACGCGCAGCGCTTCGACGCCATTGGTCGCAAAAAAGGCGGCGGCAATGACCGACACGGTCAACAACCCGCTGCGCGGCACGGTCAGGACATTCATCACTTCATTGGCGATCGGTTCGGCGATGCGCTCCGGCCAGGTGTCGAAGACCAGATGGACGGCAACTTCGGCAAACCGCTCGGCGCCGAGGAACGTTGCCATTGTGGTGGCAAAGATCAGGAACGGGAAAATCGCCAGAAGCGTCGACAGCGCAACATGGCTCGCCATTGCCCAACCGTCGGCCAAGTCAAAATGGCCCAACGCATCAGCAAGGACCCTACGGACTATGACGATGGAGCGTTGCATGGTGTCGAAATTGTGCCGTTGCTTGTCATTTCGTTTTCGCTACAAGCCGCATGCATCAGCGCGCAGTGTCGGGTCAACATGGGAGTTAGGACCATCAGATGACAAAAAAGCCAACGATTATCGTCACCGGCTGTTCCACCGGGATCGGTGCGCATTGTGCGCGGCGGCTCCATGAAGACGGTTGGCACGTCATTGCAAGCGCCCGCAAGGACAAGGACCTGGCGCGGTTGAAATCGGAGGGGATGGACGCGCTTTTTCTAGAACATCGGGAGCCGGAAACGATCAAGACGTTCTTCGATGATGCCATGGCGCTCAGCGACGGCAAGCTCGCGGCGCTGTTCAACAATGCTGGCTATGCGCAGCCGGGTGCCGTCGAAGATTTGCCGATCGAGGCGCTGCGCGAGCAGATGGAGGTCAATTTTTTTGCCTATCATCAATTGATCCGGCTCGCCGTGCCGGTGATGCGGGCAGAGGGCCATGGCCGGATCGTCAATTGTTCGTCCGTGCTGGGTCGCGTGGCGATGCCCTGGCGGGCTGCCTATACCTCTTCGAAATATGCGCTGACGGCGCTGACAGTTACGCTGCGCATGGAACTGGAAGGCAGCGGTGTGCATGCCAGCCTGATTGAACCGGGGTCGATCCCCTCCAACATCGCCAAGACGGGCGCTCGCTATGCCATGAAATATATTGATCTGGCGTCTTCGCCGCACCAGGAAGGCTATCGCAAGCGGCTTGAAAATTTGATGGCGCAAAAGCCGCCGACCGATCTTTCCGGTTCCGAACCGGTCTATCGCGCGTTGAAAAAAGCGCTAACCGCGCGCAATCCGCGACCACATTACCCGGTTAAACCGGAAACACATGGGGCAATTTTGATGGACCGGTTTCTGGGGAAAGATTTTATGTATCGACTCCTGAGCCGAATGGCCTAGGTCACTGGCAAAAGAGTACGGGCCCGGCCCGAAGGATATTGATGTCGACATTCATGTTTTTTCTCGCCCTAGTGGCGATGGGCGCGGTTGCGTTGGTTTTGCTATTGGGTTTGCGCAATATGATGACCCAGGGCGATGCGAACCTGTCAAACAAGCTGATGCAGGCACGCGTGTTTTTGCAATTTGTTGCGGTGGTGATCATTGTGATCGGGGTAATTATCGCGCGGCAGGCAACGGGGTAAGCAGCATGGTAACGCTGAATAAAATTTACACGAAGACCGGCGATAGCGGCACGACAGCGCTCGGCACGGGTGAGCGACGGTTCAAATATGATTTGCGCGTTTCGGCCTATGGTACGGTTGATGAAACCAATGCCTGTCTTGGGCTTGCGCGTCTGCACACCGCGGAGAGCGATCCGGATCTGGACCGAATGTTGTCGCGCATTCAAAATGATCTGTTCGATCTTGGTGCCGATCTGGCGACGCCGGAAAGCGAAGAGCCACTTTCCTATGAACCGCTCAGGATCGTGCCCTCTCAGGTTGAACGGGTCGAGGCCGACATTGATGCGCTCAATGACGGGCTGGAGCCGCTTAAATCCTTTATTTTGCCTGGTGGCGGTGCGGCGTCGGCCAATTTGCACCTGGCCCGAACCGTCGCGCGACGGGCGGAACGACTGATCGTTGAGTTGGCCGAACAGCCAGGTGAGCACGTCAACACGGAAGCGATAAAATATATGAACCGCATCAGCGATTTCTTCTTCGTGGCCGCGCGCGTGGTCAATGATAATGGCGCGGCTGACGTACTCTGGGTGCCGGGCAAAAACCGCTGACCTTCTCACGGTTCCATGGCAAAGCAGCCGGTGACGATCACGCCGTTAAGCGTTTTGGACGTCTTCCATTGCGTGATTTCAAGCGTCAATTGTCTGTTGTGGGCTGATTTACGCGCCCATTTGTAACACTCTTCGATGCCGTCATCAGAAACGATGACCAGCGGGTGTCGCGCATGGTCCTGCTCGCTATTCTTAAAGATAATCCGCATGATGCCAGGGGAGCGGATTACCGCCGGCAACATCTCGACGCGTTCAATGTCACCGCCATTGATGCGCCATGTCGTGAACTCCTCATATGCCCCCGCCGTACTAGTGAATAATAACGCAATACTGATACCCACTAATTTCAGCATAACTGTGCCTCTTTACTCGGATAAAACCGGCTTCCTATTGTATTTATTTCAAAATAT
>JBCCRB010000254.1:0-4760 GCA_039208465.1 Pseudomonadota bacterium | reverse complement strand
GAAAACAAAACGTTAATGCCGCCCGCAAACACTAGCCTCTTTTGGGGTCAAACTTCACATTAAGGAAACTGTGCTAACCGCCATGCGATGAGCATGGGTCATGTCCAACAGGTGGAACAATCGCACCGTCCGGAGAGCATACGCGTTCTGGCCGATAAATACCTGCGCGCTGTTTCCGGCGATGTGGCCCGTATCTTCATACAGCTGGTATATTTTTACCTTGTCGCCAACACGTTGACGATCACCGAGTTTGGCCTTTTTGCCACCGCCTCATCGGTCGGTATTGTTTTGTCGCGGGTTAGCGGCTTCGGCTTCCTGTCGCCGCTATATCGTATCGCGACCGTCAAGCCGCAGCTCATCGGCACGTATACGACCGGCTATCTGGCCGCCGTCGCCCTGTCTCTGCCGCTTGTCTATGCGATTGCCTACGGCGTGCATGCCGCATTCTTTGCGGTCAATGTTACGCTGGTCACCTTCCTGTTGATCGTATTCAGCGAGGTCTTGCTGTGGCGCACGATCGAAGCGGTCATCAACATCAACAAGGGGCTGGAGCGCTTTGGCACGGCCAGCCTGATCATTGTCTTTGGTTTCCTGATGAAGGCGCTGGCGGCCGTGATCCTGGCCATGCTGGCTGAACCTGATCTGGCCGATTGGGCCGTGATTTACTTTGTGGTGCAGGGGCTTGCCGCCTTTTTGGCGATCCTGATTTTCTATCCCCGCCAACGCCTAAAGTGGCGCCCGGCGCTCTATCGCCGGCGCTTGGCCGATGCGTTTTCGGTCTCAGGTGCGGAAGTGCTGTTCTACGTTCAATCGGAATTGGACAAGCTTGTGGTCCTGGCCTTTGCGGGACCAAACGCTGCCGGCATTTACGCCATCATCATGCGGCTGGTTGATTTGACGGCCATGCCGGTGCGCACATTTTCTACGCTTCTCACCCAACGGCTCATGCGCCGTCCGGCTTTGCTGAAGACGCTGCGCGTTCGGATCGGCTTCGAAGCCGGTGTCTTCGCGGTGTCAACACTCGCCATGTTGGCCATGGTCGTCATCGTCTGGATCAAACCGGATATTCTGGGAACCAACGTGGCCACGGCCGTCTCAATGCTCTGGTTGGCCATGCTTGTGCCCGCCTTTCGCAATCTGGTCGAATATCAGGCCGAGCTCTTATACGGGCGCGGGCAGACCGGCCTGCGCCTGATCAATTATGCCGTTTTGGGCTGCGTGAAAATTGGACTGATGTGTCTGTTGCTGGTCACGGTGCCGCAAATCGATGATTGGCTGGTATGGACCAATGCGGTCTTTGCCTGTCTCTATCTGATATCCGCGATCATCACCTATGCGGTGCTCAATCGGCCGGCCAAACCGGTTTGATCGCTTCGCATCCGCCTGGGACAACCAGCGTCAGGCGGCTTCTTCCAATTGGCCGGTCACGACGCGTCTGAACATCTCTGTTTGCAACGGGATGAAGGATTGCACGCCAATGCCCACCGCTTGCGGGGCAAGATTGGCAACCATGGTTGCAAGTTCAGCCTCAGTCGGCGGCGGATTGAGCCACTTCATGGGGCACAATTCGTCCCCGGTCCGCCAATGATCGGCGCTGCCGGTCACACCGTCGACATAGGCGCCATAAAGCATGCATTCGGAGAATTTCCTGGTCGATGCAACAACTGAAACCCACGGTTTGTGGTGAACACGTTCCATGTGCGCGCACATGTCGAGCACCGTGTCGCGCCGCCAGGTCACGAACGAGCACACATAATTGTCCAGGCACTTCTGCTTTTCGATTGCGAAAGCCGATGCGGCATGGGCCATCCAAAGCAAATGATCATTCTTTGCTGTCAGCGCACCGTCCAGTTCCGCCCACAGGCGCATGTCATCGCCGCGCCACATCTGGTTCAAATCATAATCCTTCACGAAGGCTGTGTCGGAATCACAGTAAAGCAGGCCCTCTTCGGAAAGATGGTGTGCCGCAGCGATGCGCATGATCTGCTGCGTTTGCCAGCCATGCAAAGGGACCGTGCGTGGCGACACCCACACCCGGCGCCCACCAGGCGAAAGCGCCTGCGGTAACCGCTTGATCCACCAGGGCAGCAATTCCTGATCGGTGATGATCCGCCGCTTCGGGCCCTCAAGGGTTGAAAACAAGGCCCGATCGGGCTCGTCGACCAGAATATAGTGGCAGGAAAACCCGCTGGCATGTCGATCGATACTCTCGCACAAGACCCGACACCGCTCGAAATCGGGCGCATAAGATGCGGTCACGATGGCGTTGGTTTTGGTCATTGCGTCACTTTCGCATGCTTTGCAGTCAGCTTTTGTCTTAACACGCGAATTAAGAACAAAGGATTTCCAACAAGGTAGCGCTTCGCGAGCCGTCCGGGCTCAATCAACAGCCGATAGATCCACTCGCAGCGTATGGCGCGTACCCAGCGCGGCGCACGCGGCACGGTTCCCGCCACAAAGTCAAAAAGCGCGCCAACAGCGATCGGCACGGTACAATGGCCTGCTGTGATGTGATTTTTGATCCATTTTTCCTGCCGCGGGACGCCAAGCGCGACGAGTAGTATATCCGGTTGCCATTGCTGTATGGCATCTAGGATCGCCAATTGATCCGCATCCTCAAAATAGCCATGCGAAAACACACGATAGTCATGCCGGCCTTCTATGGCCTCAAACCCCGCAGCCGCCCTGTCGGCAATGCCAGGTGCCGCGCCGATCAGGCCAATACGCAGTGGCTCGCTGGCTCTTTGCAGAAGGGTCGGCACAAAATCAGTGCCATTCAGATTGGCTCTGAACGGGACGCCGTAGGAAAGCTTGGAGGCCAAATCGACACCGATACCGTCCGGCAGGACAACGAAATCGTTGAAGGCCTTAGCCGCTTCATCATCACGCCAGGCAATATTGGCATTATTGGCGTTCAGAAAGGCCACAGGTTGAAAGCGCTGTTGGCGCACACAGGCGTGGAAGAAGTCCAGCGCCTCGCGCTCGCTGTAATCAGCGACGCGTACGCCCAATACGCAGCGCAATTCTGCCGGTGTCATCGATAGTGTCATCAGGTGCCTTCTCTGCGACCATGCGATACCATTAATTGCTTAAACTTGCCTCAACTGACGGTTGCGTTGGTAAATGGCGACAGCACTGCGTCCATAATGCTGTCCATTTTACGCAATTGTGCGTTGCGGAACTCGGTCCCGTCACCATCCTTCACCCGCCCGGTCCGCACGTCGACGATCATTTTTTTAAGTGCGTCGGCAAATGCCTTCGGATCATCGGCCTCGACAATCTGTGCCGGGAGCGGTCGCGCAATACCGCGAAGCGAGGATTGGGTGGCAACGGCCGGTAGTCCCATTTCCAGCGTCTCCAATGTTTTCAGCTGAATGCCGGTGCCCGCCCGCGCGCACAATATCGAAACGCGGCACGACCGGATGAAGGATTGGGCGTCGATCACGCGGCCCAAAAACTGTACCCGCTTGTCCCGCTTCGGAAAATCAGGCGGCAACGCACCAGCGACGGCAATCCGCGTATGATCTGGCATCAGCGGCATCACCTGTTGAAGGAACCATTCAAGACCAATCCGGTTTTGCGTCCACGTCCAGGTGCCGACCATCCCGGCATCAAAAGCAATCGGGCGAACCCCTTTGCCGTCTGAGCCCGCCGCTGGCGTGACAAGCGGCAGCGTATGCGCGTTGCCATGGCGCGCAAACAGCGCACGCTGATCATCGTCGGTAAATGTCAGTACGCCGTTGGATGAACCGGCAAGCCACTTTTCAAGCCGATCAAGGTGGTTGGCTTCGCGCCAATAAAGCAGCTTCTCGATTAGGGACGTCGAAGCCTGCGCAGCGTGGCGTGCCGCCACGGCCTCTTGATTGTGCGCAATATAGATGTGCCGATAGGCTGTTAGGCGTTCAAAATAAGCACCGGCGATCGGTGCCCCGTTAATCATCAGGACATCAAATGGCGCCAACGCCTCTAACTGCTTCCCGAATTCGTCAGGACTGATCTGGTCCAGTTTGGCCGCGGCAAAAGTCGTACGCCGACGCATGGCGCCCGCCAGCCACTTCAGTTTTTGTGCGGTGCCCGCGTTTGCTGTCTTGACGTCCAGCGTCCCCAACTTGGTGCTGATGTCAGGATACAAGAGCGGGCGATCGGGCAGCGCATAGCCGATAAGCCGGACGTCGTGACCGGCGCCCAACAGGCAGTCGATGACAGCTCGGTTGGCGATCTCAAAGCCGCTGTCAGTCGGCGATGTGGGTATTAACGATGATGCAAAGACGATGCGCATTACCGCTCCTGTTTGTGGCAATGCCCATAGCAAGAACAGTTGAAGGGGGGATTAATCGAACCGTTCCTTAACTCTTCCATGGGATGAAACATGGTAACCGGAAAGTTAACACCCATGAAACAGCGCCTGACAGACAATGTCTCTCTCGTCGCGCAATCGCCAAGATTGGATCACGCGGCGATTGAGGTCGTCGTCACGCTGCCAACGTTCAAACGGCCCGAACATCTACTGCAAACGTTGGAAAGCTTGAAGCAGCAAAATACAACCCGGCGCTTTGCGATTATCGTGATCGAAAACGAGGCAGAAGGCCGGCAAGGCGCCTTGGCAGCGGGTCCCAAATTCGAGGATGGCACCTATCAAGGTTTAGTAATTGTCGCCCATGAACGCGGCAATTGTCATGCCTACAATGCCGGCTGGTTTACCGCACTCACCCATTTTCCCAATTTCCAATATCTGTGCGTTTTGGATGATGATGAGATCG
>JBCCRB010000253.1:0-4771 GCA_039208465.1 Pseudomonadota bacterium | reverse complement strand
ATCTTCTTCCGCGGACCTTATGCGATCCATGGCACCAATGCTGTCTCGCGCTTGGGCCGGCCGGCATCAGCGGGTTGCGTGCGTCTACATACGGCAAATGCAAAGCGGCTTTATAACCTGACCCGGCAGGTTGGCCCCGGCAATATGCGGGTGCGCATCACCTATTAAGAGCGCTTGGCTTTGTGCGCCAGTATTTGGTTTTTGCCAATGCGGCGGAACGGTGCTTGCACCTGCCAGCGCCGGTGGAGCCACATCCATTGTTCGGGATATTCGCGCACCCAACGTTCCACGGTGTCGTTGAGCACCTGAACGGAGGCATCAATATCGACTTGCCCTGCGGAATCGCGCGGCAACACAAGCTCTTCCTCTAATTCCAGCCGATACCTGCCGTTTTCCAGGCGAATACAGCGCGCGGGATATACGGCACAATCATACTGGCGGGCCAATTTGGGAAGCAGCGGGTTGGTCTGAACCGGCCTGCCAAAGAATTTGCTCAGGCGGCCACGTCGGAATTTCTGGTCGACGAGAATGCCAACCGAGCCACCCTTATCGAGCGCACGTGCCAGGCCCCAGGCAGCACCAGCTTTTGATGGCACGAGATTGCCGACATCAGTGGTGCGCGCCTGCAATACCTTTTTGGCGATGTAGGGATTGTTTGGTGGGCGGAACAGCGCCGTTACTTCAAGCCCAAAGGTTGCGGCGCAAACGGGCAGCAGTTCAAAAGCGCCCGTGTGACCGGTGAAGAATATGTATGGCTTCTGTTCGGCGTGCAGGCGCCTGAAAATATCTTCGCCTTTGACTTCGATCCGGCCGACTTTATCGCTGTCGGGATCATAATCGAAAAGCTGGTCGAGAAAGATGTATTCCGCGACCATCGCGCCCATGTGCCCCCACATTTCGCGGCCGATGGTGCGGCGCTTGTCGGCGGGCATATCCGGATAGGCTTTGGCCAAATTGTCCAACACCACGGCATGGCGCGGCAGTAGAGGGCCGATCGCTTTCACCATCGAGCGCATTGTCCTGATCGCGACCGTCGCCGGCAGACGCTTCAATACGGCTTGTATCGAGAATGTCAGGGCTGCTTCGCCCCGGTAGCGCCAATTGCGCAGGTTCTTTAATGCGCGGCGTTGCCAGACTCTCACACAGGTCTCCCTGCCGGGTTAATCGATGACAAGGAGGATTTTCCCGAAAACATCGCGGGTCTCCATGCGGGCCAACGCTTCGTCGATGCCATCGAAGCCGACCTGCGTGTCGATAACGGGGTGCACAATGCCGCGCCCCATCTTTTCCATTGCGTCAGCCATGTTGCGCATGGAGCAGCCAAATGAGCCGATCAAGCGCAATTGTTGTTGGAACAGCATCATCAGGTTGGTTGAGGCCGAAACGCCGGATGTTGATCCGCATGTTACAAGGCGTCCACCGCGCTTGAGCGAAAACATGGAGCCTGCCCACGTGTCTGCGCCGACATGTTCGAAGACAACGTCGACGCCCTTTTTCTTGGTGATCTTGCGGATCACGCCTTCAAATCGGTCTTCGCGATAATTGATCACATGATCGGCCCCGAGTGCCTTGGCGGGCTCGATCTTGGCGTCAGAACCGACCGTGGTGATCACGGTGCAACCGGTCTTCTTGGCCAGTTGGATTGCCGCCGATCCGATGCCGGACCCGCCGGCATGGATCAGGATCGTTTCACCGGGTTCAAGCTGCGCATTGTCGAACAACATGTGCTCGCAGGTGCCGAATGTGATCGGCGCCAGCGCCGCCCCAATTGCGTCCACACCATGGGGTGCGCGTACGCAATTGCGCGCCGGCATGTTGACCCGTTCGGCAGCAAATCCATCTAGGTGAAACCCATGCACACCGCCGACGTTTTCACACAGATTATCGCGACCGGCACGGCATGCGCGGCAGACGCCGCAGGTTCTGGCGCCAAAGATCGAGACAAGTTGACCAGGCAGCAGGTCTGATACGCCGGGGCCGACCGCATCGACGACACCGGAGGCTTCCGCGCCGATCACCAGAGGCAGTTTGCGCTTGGCAAACGCCATGCCGCGCCATCCCCAGACATCGATATGGTTCAGTGCGACCGCCTTGATGCGCAATTGTACTTCGCCCTGGCCCGGCGGTGGGGGCATATCAAGATCGACAAGTTCCAGTTTCTTGTCGTCGACCAGTTGCAGTGCACGCATGGCGGCCTCAGCGATAAGAGTGTAGACGGCAGCGCCTTAGGCCGGTTCGCCAGCGATGACAAGGCAGGTGTTCTGGCCGCCAAAACCAAAGGAATTGGACAGGACGCGTTTGACCGGTGCGTCACGTGCCGTGTTGGGTACGCAATCCAGTTCAAGGTTCGGATCCGGATTGTCATGGTTGATCGTTGGCGGCATGGTTCCGGTCTGGATCGCCAACAGTGAAAATACCGCTTCGATGGCACCGGCTGCGGTCAGTGTGTGGCCGATCATCGATTTATTTGACGATATCGGCGTGCCGCCCAGATTTTCGCCAAAGACTGCGGTCAGCGACAAGACTTCCATCTTGTCGTTTTCAGGCGTCGAGGTGCCATGCGCGTTGATATAATCGACGCTTTCAGGTGTTACATTGGCATCGGACAAGGCGGCACGTACGGCCGCGATAGCGGGCGAGCCATCCGGCGATGACCTTGTCCGGTGGAAATGGTCTGCCCGTTCGCCGCATCCCTCGAGAATGCCAAGCACCTTGGCGCCGCGCGCGGTCGCTGCTTCCAGCGTTTCCATGACAAAAGCGCCACTGCCTTCGGCCATCACGAAGCCGTCGCGATCCTTGGAAAATGGTTTTGACGCTTTTTCCGGAATGTCGTTCTGCGTTGAAAGGGCCGACAGCAGTGAGAAACGAATGAGCGCCTCGGCCGTCACCGAACCATCGGTGCCGACACTGAGCACCCGGTCTGCCTCACCGCGCCTTAGCGCTTCGGCGCCCAGCTGAATAGCGGTCGCGCCCGATGCGCAAGCAGTCGACAGGGTAACGGGCAAGCCGCGTGCGCCAACTTTCGACTTCAGTTTTGTGGCCACGGTGCCGAATTGGGTCTCGTCGAATATTGCCATCTGGCGGGCAACGCGCGCTCCAGCGAGAATACGATTGGTTCCGGCTTCATTGACACCGCTCTTGCGGCCTTCTTCGTCAAGTTGAAAACGGCGGTTCCATTCCAGCTCGACAGGTGGCGCTGCCAAAAAGAGGGGGCCGCCAAAATCGGCATCGGCCAGTCCGGCCTGCGCAAGCGCCTCGGTGGCTGCTGCTTCTGCCAGCGCGTAGGTTAGCGCAGAAGAGCCTGCATCGGGCGCGGTCATGAAATCGACCGTCCCGGCGATCGTCGTACGCAGCAGGTCGGTGGGAAACCGGGTGATCGTATGAATACCCGATTGGCCGCCAGTGATGGCTTTCCAATTGTCTTCAAGGCCGCGCGCCAAGGGGGTTACAACACCGGCGCCCGTTATGGCGATGATGGGACGGCCAAAATGATCCGTGTAGCTGCTCATGTGTCACCTTCGAGCGCTGAGATAACCGCCATGCCTTCGGCGTCGTTATAGCCCAACGTCAGCACGCCGACGCGCATCGGCGGTGTGTTCGGTGCCGGTTTTTCATGCTGGCTGTCGAGAGGTGGGACTGATTGGCCCGTGCTGCAGGCTAGCGCGGCAAAGGCAATTGCCATCGGGAACTGGGCTTCGCGTGTATGGCCCGTCATGGATGTGATGGCACGGATGGGGCAGGTGCTGAGCGCTTCCTCAATGAAAGCGGTTTCCTGCGCCAAACGCGTGCCAACGCCGGATGGGGCGCTGAAAACCAGATCGGCATGGCCTATGGATGTGTCTTTGCTCATGGCGGACAGGCGGTCGGCGGTCGCGGTGTCACCGGTGTCGCCATGGTCGGCTGCCACGCTGTCGAGGCGCGCGTGGATCTTGGCACCGCGCTTTTCGGCGTGCTCACGGTCTTCCAGGACCAGAAATGCGCCGCCCGATCCGGTGATCATGCCGCTATTATCTTCCGATTGTCGCCCCCAAACCGGGGCCCAGCCATCATACATCAGATAGCCCGCCAATTCGTACCCCAGCAGCATGTCTGGGTGCTCGGTATTATAGGCTGCGCCGACGAGCATATGGGTCGATTGGCCAGAGCGGATGCGTGCTGCGCCGGTTGTGATGGCAGACATGCCCGCGCCTTCTTCTCCCATGAAGGTGCGCGATGAGCCCGTGACTTTGTGGACGATGGAGATATTGCCGGCCAGCAGGTTGGACAATTGGGCCAAGAACAGTGTCGGGCGCAATTCCGTGGTCAGAATTTCGTTGAGCAAAAGGCCACGATCGTCCCGCTCCTCCGCTTGCGCCAGGATCATCGTGTCGACGCCGTCGTCACGTTCACCACCGGCGGCAGCGATAATCATGTCCATGGTGGCGGTGAGCTCTTCGTCGCCCTTTAGACCGGCATCATCAAGGGCCAAGCCGGCGCAATAGGTGCCGATGCGCTGCCAGGTCTCCATCTGACGTTGATCGCCGCGTTTTGGGATCTGCTCGGACCAATCGATTTCCGGCAGCGGGTGCACCACTGCAGGCGCAAAGCTTTGCGTGTCAAAAACGGGTGCGGCACCGTTGGTCAGCGCCTGCCAATTGGCCTGCGCGCCCACGCCCATCGACGATACAATGCCGATACCGGTTATGACGACTTCACGTTCAGCCATATGCTTTTGTTTGTCTCGCCTCAGGCCTTGGCGGCGCGAAGGTCATCGATTTTGGAGCAAAGGTTT
>JBCCRB010000252.1:0-4788 GCA_039208465.1 Pseudomonadota bacterium | reverse complement strand
CGGCGGAAACCCGATCGTAGTGACGCTGGGCGCTGCCGGTTTGTTTTTCGGCATTGGCTCGTGGTGGTCCGACAATCTTGTCGTCAGCTATCGCCGACCGCATGGTGCCGAATGGCTTGGCACAGGCTCGTTTATCGGCGACATACCAAATATCACTGTTGCCTTCATCATCATCGCGGTCGTGGCAGAGCTTACCTTGCGCTACACAACCTTTGGCCGCCAAGTCTATCTGGTTGGGGCCAATCGTGCGGCAGGGCGGGCCACCGGGCACGAAAACTTTGGCATGGCTATCAAGTGCTGCATCATTGCCAGCGTCTGCGCCGCTTTTGTTGCAGTGGCGTTTTCCGGGCAAGTATCGTCCGCCCACGTGAACTACTTTTCATCGGAATTTGGTTCAGCCGGCGATATGACGATCATGGTCATCGCCATTGTCATGGTCGGTGGCAACTCGATCATGGGCGGTTACGGCTCGACACTACGCACGTCGCTTGGCGCCATCTTTATATCCAGTATCGACAATATGATGGTGCTGAACGGCTTTAATTCCGGCGCACGGGTACTCGCCGTTGGCCTGATGATCGTTTTCTCCATCATCGTCTTTGCCCTTGTCCGCCGCGGCTCCCGGGCCGTCGAATAGGAGGAACTCATGGACCGCATCAAACATTGGGTCACCGAAAACCCTGACCTGAGCTTTGCCATCCTTCTGGCTGTCAGTGTGTTCACATTTTTCGCGATTACCGAACCGCTGTTCTTCACCCACCGGACAGGGTTTGCAATCATGGAGCGCTTTGCCGTTCTAGGTCTTGTCGGACTGGCGTTGACGCTGTGCATTATTGCCGGCGAGATCGACCTGTCCATCGGTTCAAACGCAGCATTGGCAGCAGTAATCACGGTGCGCTTTACCGATGATTGGGGCGCGATATACGCGTTGCTTTTCGCTGTCGCAGTGTCGACCACCATCGGCGCCGTTCAGGGCTATTTCATTGCTTATTTGCGGATCAGGGCGATTGTGTTGACGGTCGGCACGTTGATGTTGTTGCGCGGCGTAGCTTTATTCGCTGCGGAGGAGAAAACAGTGATGCTCACCGATTTCCGCATTCCTGATTTCATCTCGACAAAATTGCTTGGCTACTTCTCACCGGCTTCGCTGCTGGTCATCGCGATGTTTGTTATCGTTGGTCTCTTTATGACGTTCACCCGGTATGGCCGTGAAATCTACGCCATTGGCGGCGCGCGAAAGGAGGCCCTGGCTTCAGGCATATCCCTGCAACGCCCAATGATCATTGTGTTTGCGATTTCCGGTTTTTGCGCCGGGCTTGGTGGCGTCATCATCGGGTTGCGTTCCGGTACGGCGCAGGCACTCGGCCTTCAGTATCTGCTCCTTGCCGGGACCGTTGCTGCCTTCATCGGCGGGGTTTCGATACTTGGCGGGAAGGGCGGTGTTATAGGGGCAGCGATTGGTACGTTGACGGTAAACTTCCTCAATACAGGCCTCGTCTTCAACGTGACGCCAGCCTTCATGGTCCAGCTTTATCTCGGCATTCTACTCCTCGTCGTGATCATGTTTCAAACCGGAAGCCGCGTTTTCGAGGAGCGCCAACGACGCGGGCAATTGCTCGCCGATGCTGATCGACGACGAAGTATCTTGTCGGACAAGATTGCTGATCTCCGGCAGTCTCCAGGATAGCGTGTTCGACGCTGGAAGTCTGTCCATAATGGACTAATCTGTATGCGACCCACGGACCGAGCAGGTTCGGATCGTGGCGGAGCGGTCGGAGGAACGCGTCAGATTATGAATCTTCACCGAGGACAGAGCCGTGCCCGGCCCGAAGGTCCCTTTGAAAGTGGCGATGTATCGCGCACCAAAGGGATCACCGCCGAAGAGTTTTCGGTCTTCCTTGATTTTATCGATGCGTTGGGAAACGAAGCCGATCAGGTGCTCAGCCTGAAGCGCGGTTATGATGAAACCCGGCTCATCACCACGCTTTTGCGCAACCACTTGGAAGGTAGGCTGACGACCACCAGCTATCTGGCCAATGCAAGCGGTTTGGGGTACGGCACGGCGATCCGTGCGATCAACGCTATTGAAGACCGAGGCTTGATGATCCGCAGGCCTCGAACCAAAACCGGTAAAAGCTTCTCACTCCATCCATCTGACAAGTTGCTTGCTGAGTGGCAAGAATATGCCCGCCGCGTTCGTGGCGCCATAGGGTCAACGCTAGGTGTCAGTGCAGCGGGTAAAGGCGGGATCGGTGATTATTTCTTTGGTGCATCCTATGGTGACAGCCAGACTATCCCACCGCCGACACCGTTACAGTCGAAACTTGGGTTGCAAAGCGACCTGCGGATACTCGTTCATGCCGATCCCACATTCATGGCCATGAATGTCCTGAAACGGCAGTTTGAGGGCCTGTTCGGGATTGGCATTAAATCACGCGCGCTTTCGATTGACCGGTTGCGCCAAGAAATCCTGTCGAACGCAACGCAAAAATCGTCTCGGTACGACATGATTGCCTGTGATCTGCCCTGGTTCGGCGAATTGGCAGATAAAAAAGTTCTGCTACCGATCAACGATCTGATCAGCAGCTCTGGTGCCAACCTTAGCGATTTCCACCAGGTGGCGCTTGGTTCGGCCTGCTATCAGGGCGTTCAATATGGCCTTCCGGTTCAAACAACACCCGAGCTGCTCTGCGTTCGGCGCGACTTGTGTGATGCGGCCGGCATCGGTGTTCCGCTAACGATCGCAGACACGTTAAAAACCGCTCGCAACCTGCACAACCGGGCGCAGGGGCGCTCTGGAATTGCTTGGAATGCGGCGCGGGGGACGCCACTGGGCCACACGTTCATGTTCGTTATGGGCGCGATGGGCCGGCCGTTCCTGAACCTTTCAAAGGTGGAGGACGGCTATGACGCACAATGGCCGGAAGGGGAGAACTTTCGCCCGATGCTGCAATCGGAAGAAGCTTTTGAGACCGCCCACTATCTGCGTGAATTGCTCGATTATTCGCCAGTATCGATCCTTTCAATGTCTTGGTACGAGCGCGCGCGCGCTTACGCCGACGGTGAAGTCGCCATGGCCTATTGCGCCACGCTGTTGGCAACGCTGTTCGAGATGAATGCCGAGTCGCCGGCTCGTGGTGTCACCGACTTTTTGCCCCATCCATATGGGCCATCCGGGAAACCCATCGCGCCGGTTGGCGGCTACGCGCTTGCGATCCCATCAAACATCGCCCCTGAACGCATCGAGCCGGTGTGGGCCGCGTTACAGTCGTTGACGTCGCCGGAAATCATTAAGCTTTACATTGAAAATGGCAGCCTGGTCAGTCCACGTTTCAGTGTGAGCATGGATCCGACCGTCCGACAGGCTTCCCCGGTCATCTCCATCGTTGATGGCATGGCGCGTTCGGGCATTTTGCAATACTGGCCGCGCCCTCCCGTGCCGGAGATTACAGACCTTATCGAGATTATCGGCACTGACATTCATGACATGTTGCAAGGTGCAAAAAGCGTCACGGCAGCATTGGAAAGTGCGCAAAACCGCGCAGACGCACTCATGCGCCAGCGCGGTCATTATTGATGGCATGATTGGGATGGATTCGGGATGAGCGTAGTGAAATCCTTTGACCTTACTGGCAAGACCGCGTTGGTGACCGGCTGCAAGCGCGGAATCGGCCGGGCGATGGCAACCGCGCTGGCACAGGCCGGCGCGGATATTGTCGGGGTATCGGCAACATTGGAAAATTCGGGCTCAGCTGTACAAATGGCTGTTGAGGGAACAGGTCGCTCATTTGCTGCCTACCAGTGCGACTTTTCGAAACGTAGATCCCTCGCGGATTTTGTTTCGCAGCTCCACGCCGATGATGTTCAGCCCGATATTCTGATCAACAATGCTGGGACAATCCTGCGTCAACCTGCAGCTGAGCATCCGGACGAAATGTGGGACACTGTGATGGAGGTGAACCTTTCATCCCAGTTTGTGCTGAGCCGGGAGATTGGCCGTGGCATGATTGAGCGCGGCGGCGGCAAGATAATCTTCACCGCATCGGTTCTGTCCTTTCAGGGCGGCATTAATGTGCCTGGCTATGCCGCATCAAAGGGGGGTATTGGACAGTTGACCAAGGCACTGGCCAACGAATGGGCCTCGCTTGGCATCAATGTGAACGCAATAGCGCCGGGTTATGTCGCCACCGACAATACGCAGGCGCTTCGTGATGATCCGCAGCGATCCATCGCGATCCTGGCGCGCATCCCGCAGGGGCGATGGGGTGATCCAAAAGACTTTGCCGGCCCCGCCGTTTTTCTTGCTTCATCGGCATCTGACTATGTGAATGGCGAAATACTTGTCGTGGATGGCGGATGGATGGGGCGTTAGTGCGATAGCAATCGTTTGTGCCGAATCGCACGACACAAAGTCTGCTTTGGGCTCGGAGCGGAAATTCGCCTCTAAGTCAGCGAGCGCTTACTTCCACTCAGGCAACTACAGCGTTGAACTGGTCATCCTCGAACAAATGCTCGTTAGAGTGTGCCGGCTGGGTGCCGAAAGCAGACGGTCCGACATGTGCGCGTTAACGCCCGCAAGGCAGAAAAGTGGACACAAAGAACCATTTGTAACCGCTAGAATGGAACATGTTTCGCACCGGGACCGAAACCGACACACCGCTCAGATGGCTTGTTGGTCTGTCAATCGGTATCTGTAATAACGCCCGGGCTAAACGTACAAATGCTGCGGAGGCGTTCGCAAACCTGTTGATCAAGGCTGCTTCGTTCAGTCTCTGGTTTGAGTATGCT
>JBCCRB010000251.1:0-4791 GCA_039208465.1 Pseudomonadota bacterium | reverse complement strand
GCGTGGCCGTGATCAAGGTTGCGCAACGCGCGGGCATCACTTTGGCCGAAATTGAAGCGGCCCTCGCACATTTGCCGACAAGCCGGGCACCGGACACTGCTGACTGGGAGCGGCTCTCTGCCATCTGGTATGCCGACCTCAGCGCGCGCATCGACACGCTGACAGCGCTGCGCGACAAGCTGAAACTATGCATCGGATGCGGTTGCCTGAGCGTTGCGCGTTGTTCGCTCGCCAATCCGGACGACCGGCTGGGCGAAGAGGGACCCGGCGCACGGTATATTCCGTGATTGCGCTTCACGTAACAAAAAACCCAGCCAGGGCAGGGCCTTGGCCGGGTTTTCGGAGTGAGTTTTCAGGCCTATTGCGCGGTGATGTCCAGCGACAGCGCGTCAATCAGCTGTGCCGGATTGCCCGACATGACCGGCGCTGCCAATTGCAGCACGGGAACCGGCGTTGCCGGCTGCGCTTCAATCACCAGCGTGCCGGGATTGTCCAGGAACGCGCCGATGGCGGCGGTCGCCTTGGCGGCAAACTCCGGTGACTGCAATTGTGCCAGACCAAGCGGCAACATGCCCTTGGCGAACGCGCGCATGCCGTCAGCATTGGTGCCTTGTTGCTGGCCAAAAAACTCCAGCAATTTGTTCGTCAGCGACGCATCGGTTAGCGTAATGGCCGCCCCGCCAATTTCGATTTGCTGCATCAGGCCAAGCATCGCCATGCCGGCCGCCTGCTCATCTTGGGTGGCAGCGTTGATCTGCTGCATCGCTTCAACCAGCTCAACCGTGTAACCGCCCAGATTGAGATCAAGGCCGATCGATGCGGCATCATCGACGGAAATGATGAAATCTTCCATCAGCATTTGGCCGGTTTCAGGGAACCAGGACCCGTTTGCCGTAACATCGCCCGTCAGCGTCTCATAGCCAAGCGCGGCCATGGTGCGGCTGGCATTGGGATCATCTAGTACCGTGGTGTCGAGCGCAAAATCTGAGACCGCAACCGACGAGGCCCAGGGCTGGCCGGGCTGATAATCATCAACTTCGACCGCAACACCGGCGATCGAGAAAGCCTGGCGGCCATCTTCGCTGACGGCGATCGGACCCATCGTCATCGTTTTGAAGACACCACCGCGTAGCACGATATCAGTCTCTTGTGTGCCGGCAATCGTATAGTCGGTCACTTGGATGCCGCCGAAACTGGCAACGGTGCCGCTGTCATCAACCGCAAAGGGCGGAATGGTTGCCGTTGCGACATTGTAGCCGCCCGCACCATCGGGCTGCACGCCGTCCATGCGGATTTCCGAGATCGTAAATGGCTCATCATCACCGGCCATCGACATGGTTGCATTGGTAATGGTCACCGAACTGCCGCTCGTGGAAACCTCGCCGCCAGTGATCGATACGCCTTGAAGGGAAAGCTGATTGTTCAAGGCAGCCAGCAACTCGTCGCCGACAATCTGCGCCGAGGCCGGCTGCAGGGCTGCGCCGAAGCACACCATGGCTGTTGTGACCGCAAATAAGGAGTGTCGCGCCCGTTTCATCAAAATTCCTTTCAAGAGTTTTCTACCCACCTGCTTGTTACCGGATCAATGCATGATCGGCCATTGCTACGCTATTATGTTCTGCGTGAAAAATTGATGAGAATTCGCTTGGAAAGCGCGGCGCGATCTGATTTTCACCCAAATCAGCCAATTTCGAGGACATCCCATGAATTTCTTGATCACAGGCGCGGCACGCGGCATCGGGCGCGCTTTGGTTGATGAAGCGCTGGCGCGCGGCCATGCCGTGACCGCCACCGTGCGGCGTGCGCAAGACAGCGCCAATCTGCCGGGAAAAGTCGACACGCTGGTTTTTGATGTCACGGACCATGAAAGCGTGCGCGCCGCCGCTGAGGGTTGGGACGGTGTGGTGGATGTGCTCGTCAACAATGCCGGCATTATCGGGCCGGCACGACAATCAACGCTCGACATGGATTTTGAAGGGTTCGCCGAAACGCTGGCCGTCAACACGATCGCGCCTCTGACCGTCACGCAGGCGTTTTTGCCGCATCTGCGCCGCGCTGATGCACCGCGCATCGCGATGATCTCCTCGCAAATGGGCCGTCTTGCCTATCAGAAATCCGACCGGATCGCCTACCGCGCTTCAAAGGCGGCGCTCAACAAACTGATGCAGGGCCTGGCAACTGACTTGTTGGCATCGGGCATTGCCGTCCAGTCGCTCGATCCGGGCTGGGCGCGCACCGATATGGGCGGCCCGGAGGCAGACATCAGCCCGCAGGAAAGCGCACACGGCCTGATCGACCGCATGGAACAAATGACCATTGGCGACACGGGCACTTTTGTGAACTATGCAGGTGAGACCATCCCTTGGTGAGGAATATTATGACTACGATGCCGGAAGTTACCCGCGGCCGCCGTTTTGATGCAGAAGTTGATGGCCTGTTTGTTGCTGACAATGTCAGTTTTGTCACCCGGCCGGTGCCGTCGCTGACCGTGACGCTTGAAGGCATTCCCGGCGATATTCACGGCGGCTATGCCCGCAAATCGGGTGGCCGCGAGCCCTGGTATACGCGTGGCACCGAAATCCGCAATGAGCGGCAAGTCTCCATCGTCTCTCGTGCTGAAATGGACGAAGTAGCCGCCGACATGGGCATCGAGCGCATCGATCCGGCCTGGATCGGGGCGAACATAACCCTGACGGGTGTCCCGGCGCTGTCTTTTCTGCCGGCCTCGACGCTCCTGTTCTTTGAAGGCGGCGCGACCATCAAGGTTGATTTCATGAACGGTCCCTGCCGCATTGCAGGCGCAGCCATCGCCGACCATCTGGGCAAGCCGGGCGATGAGGATGTCGCGCTGGGCTTTCCAAAGGCCGCTAAGCGAAAACGCGGGGTCGTGGCCTGGATTGAAAAAGCCGGCACGATTGAAATGGGCGAAAAAGTCAGGGTGCAAATCGGTGAGCAGTGGGTTTACCCAGGACCCTGATCGTCCGCATGGAGCGGGATTTCCGCGTCCAGCGCCTCATCATCCATCACCAGAAACCGCGTGCCGTGCCAGCGCTGCAGCGCCTCATTGATCGCATCGAGCACAAAATGGCGCGCGCTGTCGCGATCATAGCCATCGTCCAGCAGCGCGTCATATTCGGTGTGCACATGGCGCACATAAGCAACGAGGCACAGCCAAACGGCCTTTTGCGCCGGGATTGAGCGCAAATGCCGCCGTCCCACCATCGCGCGCACCTGATTGGCCTCATCAAGCGGCATCATCGGCACGAGCGCGGTCAGTGTTTCATTGACTATTCTTTGGCGTTTTGTGGTCACGGTGCGGGCCTTGCACAGGGCCAAAGGGGAGGCGTGGTCATAATCCGCTTGATCTTTGCAAAAAACGATATAAACATATCTTTATGTCATTTAATTCGCCCATTCCATCGCTGATGCAGCCGCTCGACGATCTAGTTGAGATGTTCAAAATGGCGGCTGAGCCCAGCCGGTTGCGCATCCTGCGCGTCCTTTCCTCCGGTGATCTGACGGTAACCGATCTGACCACCATTTTGGGGCAGTCGCAACCGCGTGTCTCGCGCCATTTAAAGCTTTTGGTCGAGCAACGCCTGATCCGACGCTGGCAAGAGGGGTCCTGGGCGTTTTTCCGCCTCAACCGTGAGCCCGCCTATTGGGAATTGATCAACACCATGCTGGCCCATCTCGACCCGGCTGACCCGATGCTGCAGCGCGACGATGAGCGGCTGGAAGCGGTCAAACGCTCCCGCCGCGAACGCGCATCGAAGTATTTTTCGCAAAATGCCGGCGCCTGGGACGAAATCCGCTCGCTGCATGCGGCGGATTCAGCGGTCGAAGACGCGCTGCTTGAAGCCGTTGGCGCTGGTCCTTTCAACGCCATGCTCGACATCGGCACGGGCACCGGACGCATGCTGGAACTGTTTGCACCGCATGTGCGCTCGGCGGTCGGCGTTGACCACAACAGGGACATGCTCGCAATCGCCCGCGCCAATATCGACAGCGCCAGCCTTGAAGGCGCGGAAGTGCGTCTCGGTGATATCGAAAATCTTGATGTTGGCCGCAACGCCTTTGATCTGGTCGTCATTCACCAGGTTCTGCACTTTTTAAATGATCCCGGCACCGCCGTTGCCGAGGCAACGCGCGCCTTGGCGGCGGGCGGCACGATCGCGATTATCGATTTCGCCACGCACGACAATGAAGCGCTGCGCACCGAACATCAGCATCTGCGGCTCGGCTTTGCCGATGACATCGTCGCTGGATGGCTGCTGGAAGCCGGCATCGCTGATTTGCAAACCATTTCCGTTGGCGCCGAAAAGGCTGCCACGTCGGATGCGGCCCCGCTTACGGTCAAGATTTGGGTCGGCCGGGACGCCAATTACGAGATTGCAGGTGCAACAACCTAAGGGGAGCTTACCTGAGATGCGTACGAGTATGTTTTCTCGCACACACGCCGTCACCGGCGATGATTTGAAGGTCTCATTTGAGTTTTTTCCGGCCAAGAACCCGCAGATGGAAGAAACGCTGGCGCAGACGATCGACAAGCTCGCGCCGCTCAATCCGGATTTTGTCTCGGTCACTTACGGGGCGGGGGGATCCACCAAGGAACCGTCCAAACGCACCCTGCAACGCGCGCTGCAATATGGCGGCATGCAGGCCGCCGCTCACATCACCTGCGTCGGCACGACCAAGTGTTAAACCGAGGCGGTGTCCCGCTATTTTTTGGCGCGGGGTAACAAGGGGTTCGTGGCGCTACGCGGATATCCCCTGCGCAACAAATTCGCG
>JBCCRB010000250.1:0-4809 GCA_039208465.1 Pseudomonadota bacterium | reverse complement strand
TGTCGATCATCGATCCGAGGCGATCATCGCTGCGCATCTTGAGCGTGCGTTCCCGGGCTATGGATGGCTGGGTGAAGAAAGCGCCGAGCGTCCAAGCCAAATTGACGGGCTACGCTGGATTGTCGATCCGCTCGATGGGACGACGAATTTCCTGAAAGGCCTGCCGCACTGGGCGGTTTCGATCGCGCTCTATCAGAACGACGCACCGCTTTGCGCGATCATCCATGACCCGGCAAAGGCGGAAACGTTTTCCGCCGAGCAAGGCAAAGGCGCTTACCTCAATGGGCAGCGTATCACGGTCAATAAGAACGTGCCGCTGGCCAGCGCGCTTTTGGCGACCGGTGTACCGGCCGGCGGGCGATCGACCTATCTGCCGCATTGCCTGCGTGATTTGGACAATCTGATGCCGCAGACCGCCGGCATACGGCGCTGGGGCGCTGCAGCCCTAGATTTGGCCTATGTCGCCGCCGGTAGGCTCGATGCCTATTGGGAGCGCAATCTCGGTGCCTGGGACATCGCGGCCGGTGCGCTGATTGTTGAAGAGGCCGGCGGTGCGATTGTGCCGCTGTGGCGGGACCGACCGTTGTTAGAGACAGGGTCATTCGTTGCCGGGCACGAGAGCCTTTTGGAGAAGGTTTTGGCAGGCCTTGATTGTTCGGAAACCTGACGCCGGCCTACTTTCGGCGAGCCGGTAACATGCGCCACAACAACCCATCGCGCATGAACAGTTGGTGGCGTAACACCAGCAAGACATGCCCCAGCACGGTCGCCGCCAGCACATAGCCTGCGATGATGTGCACCCATTTTGCATAGAAGGCCAATGTTTCGTTTTTGCCGATCGGGTTCGGCAGGCGCCATTCGCCGAAAAGGAGAACCCCGAAATCGCCAGCCATGACATAGATGTAACCGCTGACCGGCATGACGAACATCGCCAGATACAGCACTTGCTCGGCGCGGTGGATAAACACCTTCTCGCGCGACCCCAAGGTCGGCGCCCAGTTGGGCAGACTGCCGACGGACCTGTTGATGATCCGCAGGACGGCTATCAGCAGTGCCACAAGGCCAATCGATTTATGCCAATTGAAATAGGTGTTTTGGCCAAGCCCGGCGACGACGCTGCCGCGCTCCATCTCTGTCATGATGTTGCCACTGGCATATTGCCAGGCAAACAGGAGTACGATCAGCCACTGAAAGAGCTTGGTCAGCGCGCCATAGCTGTCGCTTGTGTTCGTAAGTCCCAAAATCACCGCCCGTCAGTTCTAAAACCGGATCCACGATCACGACGTTACCAGCAAATCCGGCTTGCACAATCCGGGTCGTGCATTTCTACCCGCGCGCTGCCAGCCATTTTTCGGCATGATAGGCCAGCAATTGGCCATAGCGCCAGCGTGAGAAACCATCGGTGGTCAATTGGGCACTTGGCGCTGTTTGGCACGGAATGTTGACCTCAACCAGCATCGGGCCTTTGGCCGTGGAAGCAACATCCCAACCGGCCAGAAAGACGCCCGCCATCCGGCGATGGGCTTTCAAGGCTAACTCTCGCATGGTGTCGAAGTCCGGGTGGCGGCTTGCGACCATATTGTCGCCGGTAATCGGGTGATGCGTGAGGGGGCGTTGCTGAGCGGCGGTTTCGACTGATAGGCCAAAAGCGAGACGGCCGGTCTCCATGTCGTCGGCCATCCAAAGCAATCCGCCGGCATTGTAGTTATCGACCAGGCTACCCGGCCAACCCATGCGCCAGAAATGCTCGACCAACTCAGGTTCACCATATTCGTTTCGCATCGTGACGAAGCGGCATGTGGCCAACGCCTTGCCGCACATGGCTTCAAGGTCGGCGCTGTTGGTCAGGCGCTCCTGGACCACCACGCCGCCTCGAACGGCTGCTGCGCGGCTTTTCACATGATCGGCAAGGTCGGCATGTGTCAGGCTCTTGTCTTTGGCGGACCAGTGTCCGGCGCCCGATTTTTCAAACACTTCGAAACCATCGCCATAGCCGGAAAAACAGGGCTTGATCACGATGCCATCGCCGAGCCCGGCCAGCTTATCCGCGCTTGGTTGGTCATGCGCACCGCGCACCACAATCTCTTTGGGGCCCGGCAGATCATTGGCACGCAGCCAAGCGCCGAATGCGCCTTTGTCGTTGTAAGGCGCTGGAAGATCGCCATGCAGATCCCGCTGGATGTGGGCAACAACACGGAAAATGACGTGCCAATCCATGAAGTGGAACATTTCGTCTCCACCGCGATATTGCGCCATGAAGGCCTTGTAGTACTCAAGTGGCGGCAGGTCAGCGTACCACCAGATGCGCGTAATGTCGTAGAACTGTAAAAGGTAAGACCGACCATATGTCTTCTTGGCCTGCCGGCCATAGAGGCGCATGACGCGATACGCCGCTGTGAAAGCTCGAAGACAGGTACGGACAAACTCAAAGGCACGACGATGCCTTGATCTGAGGTGCGGCATTTCTTGGCAAATCACCGTATTGGCGGTCAGGATCGGCAACAAGACATCGGATTTGCGTGTCTGGCGCGCGCGCATGTTTTGCGGCCCGATTTGCCATTTGAGTACCAATGCGCGGCGCAACAACCAGTCGACCGAGCGGCCGACCGGCGCTTTTGGGGGATCTACCGAAGTCTGTTTCAAGCCGCCACCTGCGCCATCGTGTCGGCCTGTCTACAGGTTAAATCGGGATCAGAGCAATCACCGGTGGCGGCGTTTTCAGTTCAGCCCATCCACCCCGTATTTAAGGATGACCGGAACGACGACTTCCTCCTCGTCAACCAGATGCCGGTCAAGCAGGCGTTCCAGCCTTTGGACATTGTCGAGAAACCGGCCAAGTGCGGTTTGCGGGTCGATGGAAGGCTGCAGCACGGCGTTCGCCCGTTCAACGAACTTGTTCAGATGCCCATCGAGCGCATGGTGATCGCTATCGAGGAGGTCGAACCCGGCCTTAATCCTAGCGTCTTTTTTGGCCAGCAGCGGAAAGTAATGCACATCCTCAATGTTATGGTGGCCGTGAAGCTCACCGACAAACATGGATCCGAACCGCGCCAATTGGGCAACGTGGCTTTTCGGGTCGGTGTTGCCATCGCGGCAATCGACGGCATTTGTGTGCAGCTTTTCTAAGATGCGGCGGAACATCATGTGGCGGTCGAGCCAGAAACTGATCAAGCCATTATAGGCGGGGTCCGCCTCCCAGCCCTGACGCGGATATTCTTCCAAAAGGATACGCAATGAATCCGGCAGACCCGACCGCAAGTCCAAAGCCTGTTCGGACGCGCTACCTGCCGAATTCATGGGCGGATTTCCTTTGTCCAAGGCGTAATCAGGCGGCCAGCTTGGCGGCGATTTCCGCGACCCGCTTGCCTTGAAAGGTTGCGCCTTCAAGTTCCTGTTCTGACGGCGTGCGTGAGCCGTCCGTGTTTGACGTTGTGGTCATGCCGTAAGGCGATCCACCGCGTACAACATCATTACCCGATTGCCCCTGACAGGCATAGGAGAACGGCACGATAAACTTGCCATGATGTTGCAGGAACGCCTGGGTCGTCAGGATCGCGCGTTGCGCGCCGCCATGACACACAGCAGCTCAAACATGATCGACGCGCCGAGAAATGCCGTCGCACCGGTTTGATCAAAGGGCGGTGAGACCTCCACCAAATCCGCGCCCACGATGTTCACGCCGGCGAGTTCGCGAACGATCTGGATCGCCTGGTAGGAATTCGGGCCGCCAACTTCTGGCGTACCGGTTCCCGGTGCAAAAGCCGGATCGACGAAATCGATGTCGTAGGACACGTAGGTATCACCGTGACCAACAATGGCGCGCGCCTCTTCCATCACACTTTCCACGCCACGGGCGTGGAACTCTTCGATTGGAATAACGCGAACCCCGACCGCGTCAGCAAAATCCCGGTCCTCGCTGTCATAGGCTGTCCCACGAATGCCGATCTGCACGATTTTCTTCGGGTGCAGCAGCCCCTCCTCAACAGCGCGGCGGAACGGCGTACCGTGCGTGTATTGCGTGCCGCCAAAATAGCTGTCGAAAAGGTCGGTGTGACTGTCAAAATGGATCATCGAGAGCGGCCCGTCCTTGGCCATCGCGCGCAACACCGGCAATGAAGTCAGATGATCGCCGCCGGCGGTGAGTGGCCGGATGCCTGTCGACCGCACATCATCATAGAAGGCTGTGACGCGGGCCATCGTTTCCATGAGATCGGCGGGATTGGGCGCGACGTCGCCCAAATCGGCGCAATTGGCCAATTCAAATGGGCGCACGCCTGTTGCTCCGTTCTGCGCCCGGATCATCGTCGACATGTCGCGCAATTGACGCGGACCATGGCGTGGGCCCGACCGGTTTGTCGTGCCGCCGTCCCAGGGGACACCGATCAGGCCAATTTCCACATCCTTGATCCGCTCATCTGATAGTCCCACAAGCGGCAAACGCATGAAGGTCGGTACGCCAGCAAAACGGGGCAGATCGAAGCCGGAGACTGGCTGAAAATAATTATCGGACAATTCATTCTCCCCTTTTGAGCCACTAGCGGTCAGGCTGGGCGATTATTTATCGTTCCTACCGGATCGACAAAAATGCAAGTCTTTCCCGGCTTCTATCAAGAAAATGGGTTGGCTTGCGATGGTCAATAAGGGCGACCTTGTGCCCTAAAGGCATGCTGGTTGAAGGTCCGTGCATTGACACTCGTTGACGGAGCGCTTTGATTGGTCGCAAGGCGGGTTTTCAAGGGCCGACAAAACGTTTCGTTGCGCTTCTTGTCCGCACAATTGCCAACCAACAGAAGACCAACAATTTCGTTG
>JBCCRB010000249.1:0-4832 GCA_039208465.1 Pseudomonadota bacterium | reverse complement strand
TTTGCCATTATCCGATCCTGCGCCGAGAAGGGAAAATTAACGTTTCAGAAAGTATGATGACGGTGTCCTTTTTCAGTTTTGCGTAGGCCGAAACAGCATTGCAATGCAGCCATCCACGTCACCTGACAAAATAATTGTTGATCGGCGGCGATCCGTACGCAATGCCGATGTGCGCAAAGCGGTTCAAAAGACCCGCGACCGGCTGGCCGCCTCAATGGGCAAGGGTGACGCCTTTCTTTCAGATATTCTGGCGATGTTTGCCAATGCCGTGGTCACATCGGTATGGGCAGTGCCATTGCTCATCCTATTGGTGACTTTCACTGCCATATTGATCGGGTATGAGCTCTATATTCTGCTCTGGGCGGTTGTTGCCAGCCTCGGCTATTCGATTTTCGGCCTCATGGCCCGACGCTTCCTGATCAAACCGGGTGACCGGAGCATGTTTGCCTGGAAGCGGCATCTGCTACTCATGGTGTTTCTGGTCGGCGGGACGTGGACGTTGATCGCCTATGACCAGTGCAGCACATGTTCGCCCGATGCAGCCCTTTTCCTAAGAACGAGCACGCTGATCCTGGCAATCGCCACCACAGCCACCATCTGCTACGCCCTACCTGCATCGACGATTGTGGGCTTTGCGGTGCCATTCGTGGTCTTTTTGTGGGTCGAAATAAGCAATCCCTCACAGAGCACCTTCATGGCCATCGGCCTGGTAGCCGCCTCGCTGTTGTTTTTCTCTTTCATTTCGCTCCGGTTGCACCGGGCGGCCCTGGTTGGCCTGTCCTATCGCAACGAGAACCAAACGCTGATCGCAGAACTGGAAATGGCCAAATCAATCTCCGATGAGGCGCGTCGCCGCGCCGAGGAGGCAAACTTGGCCAAATCGCGCTTTCTGGCGTCCATGAGCCATGAATTGCGCACACCGCTCAATGCTATTCTCGGCTTTTCCGAAGCCATGAACACGGAAGTCTTCGGCCCACTCGAAAACGACCATTACAGGGGCTATGCTGGCGACATCCACGAAAGCGGCCAGCATCTGCTCAATTTGATCAATGAGATCCTCGATCTGTCGCGGGTCGAAGCGGGCAAGTACGAACTACGCGAAGAGGCCTTGCACTTGGGCGTCGTGGTTGATGATTGCGTCAATCTCGTGCGCATGAAGGCCGACGCCAAATCGATCAAGATCAAGGCGATGGTTCAACCAGGGCTGCCCAAGCTGGTCGCCGATGAAAAATCATTGCGCCAGATCGTCCTGAACATCATCTCCAACGCGTTGAAATTCACCCCGGCCGGCGGTTTGGTCACGATCAAGGCTGGCCTGACCTCGTCCGGTGGGCAGTATATCACCGTGTCGGACAATGGTCCGGGCATTCCGGAAGAGGAAATCCCGATTGTGCTCTCCGCTTTTGGTCAGGGATCGATTGCCATCAAGAGCGCTGAACAAGGCACTGGGCTTGGCCTGCCAATCGTTCAGGCCCTCGTGCAAATGCACGGCGGCACCTTTGAGCTGAAATCGAAGCTGCGCGAAGGCACCGTTGCGACCGCAAGGTTTCCCGCCAAACGCGTGCTTGACGCCTTCGCGATGGAAAACGCGCAAGCCGAAAAACCGAAGCGCAAAAAACAAAAATCCTTGCAGCCCACCGGCTAGGCCAGCAGACCGATCAGTCCCGGTCGCTAACCCCGGCCTGCTCAAATGTCGCCATCTGCGCATGGCAAAGCGCCGCTGCTTTCACGATACCCGCAGCAAGCGCTGCGCCGGTGCCCTCGCCAAGCCGCATGTCCAGATTGAGCAGCGGCTGCTTGCCAAGCTTCTCAACGGCGGCGGCATGCGCTGGTTCCGCAGAGACATGACCCAACAGGCAATGATCCAGCGCGCTGGCATTGGCCCGGTGCAGGACAGCCGCTGCTGCCGTCGCGACAAACCCGTCAATGATGACCGGAATGCGCTCCACACGCGCCGCCAGGATCGCACCGGCCATCGCGGCAATTTCGCGCCCGCCAAGCCGGCGCAACACTTCCAAAGGATCGCCCAAATGCGCCTTGTGCAAGTCGACACCACGGCGCACCACATCGGCCTTGAGCTTGATCTGGTCAGCATCAGCACCTGTGCCGGGACCGACCCAATCTTCGGCGTCACCGCCATAAAGCGCGTTGAAGATGGCGGAGGCGACGGTCGTATTACCGATCCCCATCTCGCCAATGCACAAAAGATCCGTGCCGCCTGCGATGCTTTCCATGCCAAATGCCATCGTTGCCGCGCAATCGCGCTCCGACAGAGCGGCATCCTTGGTAAAATCGACCGTTGGTACATCAAGCGCCAGATCAAAGACCTTCAAGCCAAGATCATGGGCGATACAGATCTGGTTGATCGCAGCGCCGCCAGCGGCAAAGTTTTCCACCATTTGCGCGGTCACCGAAGACGGATAGGGAGAAACGCCTTGTTCGGTCACACCATGATTGCCGGCAAACACGGCAACAAGCGGCCGGGTGACAGCAGGCGTCCGCCCGGTCCAGGCGGCGAGCCATTCGGCAATTTCTTCCAGCCGGCCAAGCGCGCCAGGCGGTTTTGTCAGCGTCGCATCGCGCTGACGTACGGCATCGACAGCATGCTCGATCGGACCCGGTAGATCATTGAGAAGTTTACGAAAATCGTCAAAGGGAAGTCCGCTTGTCATCATCATCCTGTGTGGTGAGAATAGTGTGGTCCGTTTCAGCCGCAGCTTTCATATTGATCGCTTTCATGCAAGGCATGCCGGGCTGTTAAACGCGCAAAGACTGCGCAAACCTGTCTGATATGCCCAGTTCGATATTTAGAGCACTCGGCTTTTTGAGCCGCATTCCTGTATCTTCCGCGCATTTTCCGGCGGACCATCAAGCGCGCGACGATGCACAGTTTTATCCGCTCGCCGGGTCGGTAATCGCCGTACCCGCCACGTTCATCATCGCCGCAGCGGCATTCGTGCCCCACGCGACCCTGTTGATGGCCGCGATCGCAATTGCCGCGCTCGTCATCATCACCGGAGCGCTGCATGAGGACGGTTTGGGCGATGTCGCAGACGGCTTTTTTGCAACCCGCGATAAAGGCCGGATCCTAGACATCATGCGCGACCCGCACCTGGGAACATTCGGCATGTTAGCCCTGGTTTTTTCAGTCACTTTTCGGGTCACGGCGCTCACCATTTTGATTGGACAGCTTGGAGCGCTGTCAGCAGCGTTAGCGCTTATGGGTGTTGAAGCAATCTCTCGCGCAGCAATGGTATGGCACTGGCAGGCGCTGCCCAATGCGCGTCCCGACGGCAAGGCTGATCGCGCCGGCCAGCCCGACAATGCACAGATGTGGCAGGCCGTCGCCATGGGCGCCGCGATTATGCTGATTTGCATGGTGGCGGGCAGCTTTTGGGCGCCCGCGGTGATTGCCCTTTTGGCCGCAGCGGCATGCGCATTTTGGTTCAAAAACATGTGCATGGCACGGATTGGCGGTCATACGGGCGACACGATCGGCGCGACGCAGCAAATCACCGCCATTGCGGCGCTGATGACACTTGCAATCGCCAGCAATCTTACCAATTGAAGCAGTGAAAAGAAGGATGCTTCGATGCAATCGCCCTGCATATTGATTTGCTCAATTGATGATAAGTCCGGCTATTGCCAGGGCTGTGGCCGTACCCGTGACGAAATCGGCAAATGGTCCTTGTATAGCGATGCTGAGCGGTCCTCCATTATGGCCGGGCTGCAGCAACGCCTCGACACGCTTGATAAGCGGCCACGACGCGTCACGAAACGCCAGGCGATGGCCGAGGCGCGCGCCAACCCGAAGGAAGGCGCGCCATAGATGCTGCAATTTGTCCTTCTGGTCGCGACGCTGATTGTTGGAGGATTTGCGCTATTCGGCGACATTGCCTTGTTTGCCGATTTGTCGGCGGGCGAAATCACATCGATGGTCTTCCTGGCCCTTGTGAGCATCGTCTTTATCGGCAGCGTGATCGGATCGGGCGAAAAATTGTCGGCCATGGCGCGCCATTTGGCCATTGCCGTGAGCGTCACGCTGGCAATCGTCATTGGCTGGGAATACCGGTACGAACTACAGGGCGCGGTAACGCGCATCGTCGCCGGCGTTGTGCCTGGCGCACCGATCTCGACGGTCGATGAAAATGGCGATTTGTCTGTCACCCTCTCCCGCGTCAATCGCCACTTCCAGGCGCTGGCCAGCGTCAATGGCGACGACCAACCCTTCATCGTCGACACCGGCGCAAGCACGGTCGTTTTGACCTATGAGAACGCCCGCGAAGCTGGATTTGATGTCGCCAGCCTTGCGTTCATTGTGCCTGTTTCCACCGCCAACGGCATGACTCGCGCGGCCCCGATTGTCATTGATACATTGTCTGTGGGCGATATTGAGCGCCAGAATGTCCGCGCGATGGTTGCCCAGGAAGCGCAACTCTTCGAAAACCTGCTTGGCATGAGCTTTCTTGATCGCCTGGAAGGCTATGACGTGCGCGGCAGCAAAGCAAGTGGACTTCAGGTCGCGGTCCTTGCATTTCTCCACCCGTCGGCTGAGGCCGGTGTAACCTATACTCGTTCTGGGCGAACAATGGGGCAGGAGGAAGCTGATCATGTCCAGCGCCGTTAGGGACGCCACCATCGATGGTGCGCAGCCGCTGCAAGAAGAGCGATTTTCGCCTTTTGTGCGGGTAACGCTGCGCAGCTGGACTAAGTGGTATCTGAGCGGAACCGAGCTGTTCTGGCCCTTTACTGACGTCGCTATCCGGTTTTTTGTGGCGATGTGGTTCTTGCGTTCAGGGTTAGTCAAAGCGGCCGATTGGGACACCGCTTTG
>JBCCRB010000248.1:0-4865 GCA_039208465.1 Pseudomonadota bacterium | reverse complement strand
CGCCGCCGCATCGGCATGATGGTCGACATCAATCACTTCAAAACCAGACAGGTCCGCCCCGATCTCAGCGGCGGCCGCGGTGATTTTCTTCTCTTTGCCGATCAGGATCGGGCTGATCAGCGTGTGCCGGTGGCCCAACAGCGCGCCGCCAAGGGATTTTGGCTCTTCCGGGCACACGACGGCGGTTGGTAGCGGATCAAGGGGTTCGGCCAGTTCCAGCAAACGGTCGAAATGGATGTGGCGCTGAACCGTCAGGCCGGGCAAGGCGCCGGCATGGTAGTGGACCGTTCGTTCCGGTGCGGTGACACGAGCGGTGCCGCTGACCAGTGGCTCGCCGCCATTTTTGACAACGGACGTTTCCAGCACAACTTCGCGGTTGGCTTTTTTCTCAATCACGCGAACGCTGGCGGTCAATTCATCACCGGCGCCAGCGCGACCGGTAAAGGTCAGATCCTGGCTGACATAGACCGTTCCGGGGCCGGGCAGTTGGTTGCCGATGACGGCAGAAACCAGTGATGCAACCCACATGGAAGGGGCCAGGGGTTTGTCGGGATCGCCGTCACCATCATGGTCGCTGTCGGGCAGATGGACCGGGTTCTTGTTGCCCGATGCATTGGCGAAGACGAACAGATCTTCTGCACGGCACAGGCGTTTTGCCGATGCTTCCATGCCAATTTCAATGTCGTCATAGGGCGTGGATACGTAATCAGTCATCTATCAAGAACCCAATCATATGTGTCCGTGTCGAACGCTGTGCGGATTGCATTTACATTCAACAGATGTGCGGCAGGTGCAAGCATAGGGGCGTAATCGCTTTTTTGCCTGCTCACTCTTGGGGCAGTCGCCGCACTTGTCGGCATTTGCGTGTTCATGATTCTCTCCGCTATGCTGCGGTGCAGCGTATCGCCCTAATGTGACAGGTCCATGAGGTTTTTTGCCCGCCGGATTATTGATTCACTTGGCCATTGGCGGCAAATTCGCCCGCATGCGCTTGGTTGTTCTTACTTTTTTGGCTGTTGCCTTATCCTTACCCGCTGCCCACGCCGACGGCCTTCCCACGCCGCTGACTGACGCCGACTTTCCGGTGGTCAACAGTGAAGAGGTGGCACTTGGACGGCTCCTTTATTGGGATCCTATTCTGTCGGGTAATCGTAATATTTCGTGCGGCACATGCCATCATCCGCGTTTTGGATCCGGTGATGGCGTAGCGCTATCGCTCGGCGAGGGCGGCGTTGGCTTGGGGCCTGAGCGGATTGCGAACCCCGACAATATGCCGGAGCAGCATATTCCGCGAAACGCGCCGGCGCTGTGGAACCTTGGTGCCAAGCAATGGACTGTGCTGTTTCACGATGGCCGGATCGAAGTCGATCCATCGCGCGCCTCGGGCCTGCGCACACCGCTTGAAGATGAGATGGTTTCCGGCTTTGACAATCTGTTGTCGGCGCAGACCATGTTTCCTGTGCTCAGCCAGGACGAGATGGCGGGGCAATATGGGGAAAATGATGTTTCGCGTGCGGTACGCCTCGGTGTGCTCACTGGCGAGGGTGGTGCCTGGGACGTGATTGCCGACCGTGTGGCGGCGATCGAGGCCTACGCGGACCAGTTTGAGCAGGTTTACGCGCACATTAACGGGCCGGATGACATCAAGTTCACCGACATTTCCAACGCAATTTCGGCTTTTGTGGCGTTTGAATTCCGCTCCGATGACAGCCCTTTTGATGCGCACTTGCGTGGCGAAGTCAAATTGCCTGACGCGGCAATGGCTGGCCTTGAGCTTTTTTACGGTGAAGCGGGGTGTGCGTCCTGCCATGCCGGCGCGCTTTTCACCGATTTTGGTTTTCACGCGATGGGGGATTTTCAATTCGGGCCGGGCAAGGCGGCACGGTTTGAATCCCACAATCGCGACATTGGCCGCGCCCGCGTCACCAATGATGATGCTGATCTTTACAAGTTCAGGACGCCCAGCCTGCGCAATGTGGTGCTTAACGCGCCCTATGGCCACGCCGGTGCTATCAGTGATCTGCATGCATATCTGCGCCATCACACGGCGCCGCGGGCGGGATGGGCAGCGATTGATCGCGACCAGATCGACAGGCCGACGCTTGAAGGCAAAGACCTGTTTTCCATAGCCGAAGATGGGGCGGAGGTGGACGCGATTTTGGACGCGGTTGCCTTTGAGGACCGGCAGTTGCCCGATGATGAACGCAAGGCGCTGATCGCCTTTCTTGAGAGCCTGACCGGTGAAACCGCTACCAATGGAGGCCGGTTGGGTATTCCTGATACGGTGCCGAGCGGGCTGGATATCGATCGCTAGCCAGCGCCCGGCATCGCGCATTCATAGACCGCGTTGGCAAGTGACAAGGTGCAACGCGTATTGACTGGCAATTCGGTCCAATCCAGTGCCGGCGTTCCATCGGGAGCAATCACGCGCAGCGCAACGCTTTCAGCATCGCCCACGCCGAAATGATGCGCGCCCAATTGGCCGCCCGCATGGCCACCGCCGATCGTTACTTCCCGGGTGTGGGTTCCCTTGATGGTTCGGGCTTCAATAATCGCGCCGATTGCATGCACATTGGCCGCATCGCCGCTTAAATCCAGTTTCAGCCAATTACCGGAAACGGGACTGTCATTTTGGTAGAGTTCGAGCGGCGCACGGCGGTTCACCACCATCAAATCGAGGCGGCCATCGGCATTGAAGTCGACCAGCGCGGCGCCGCGTGAGCGATCCGTGGTTGCTACACCGGCGGCCAGCGCGGTCTCAACGAAAGATCCGGTTTCGGTCTGCAGTAGCAGAGTGTTGGGGTCCTTGATGGCGTTCGACGGCATCTGATCGACATTGCCCTTGGCGATGAAAAGGTCAGGACGGCCATCATTGTTCACATCGCCGAATTGCGCGTGCCAGCCGGTCGAGGGGCGGCCATCATCGCCGAAAAACGGCTTTTGGGCGTAGGTGCCCATGGAGAAGGGCGCGTTTTCATAGCCCTCATCAGTGGCGATCTGCATCAATTGATCGCCCATTGATGTCGACATGACTTCGGCGCGCCCATCGCCGGTAATATCTTGCGCGGCGATGCCCATGCCCCAGAGCGAGACGGTTGGCCAGCCATCGGCTTCGCCCAAAAATTCCAGCGTATCGAGGCGCAATTTTTGCTCTGACCCGCCACGCACATAATAGTGTCGGTCGTTGGAGATGCGCAGGTCGCGGCGGCCCTTGCGCAATTCATCTGAAATCAAGGCCGACAGCGCGCAAAAGCCTGGCTCTAGCCGCACGGGCTGCGCAAATCCCTGGCCTTGCGGGCGGTGCAGTTCGTTGGCATCGCAGGCTTCAAACGGGCCTTCCGGGTCGGTGCGGTCGACATAATTGCCGATAAACAGCGTTGGCCATTGCGCGCCCGTTTCCCAGGTTGCCGTGAAACTGGTCGACCAGCTATCGCCGCCGTCGAACTGCCATGCCTCATTGGCGCGCGCAAAGGTGCATTTGCCCAGGCCGCGCAGCAAAATGTTCTCGCCAACGCGCAGGACCACAAGATCGATATGCGTGTCACCATCAATGTTGATCGGGTAAGCGCCGGTCACGCCGGTGAGTTTAAGTGCGCCGTTGCTGAGTTGAAAATCGAGACGACCGCCAATTGCCGAGCGGTTGATTAAAAGCCGTGCAGGGTTTGTGCCGCCGGCCACAAAGGCGTCTGGCAATTGATCGGCGTTGCAATCAAACACAGCCACGCCGCCGCCGACAAAATGCTCCCAACCGCCATCATAAACATGCGAGACGGGCAGAGCCGCCGACATGTCGCGAAAAGTAGGTGTTACCGGTTCGGCCTTAGCTGCGCCAATGCCGGCGACGGTGGCGAGCGTCATGATGAGTGGCCTCACGCGCGGCCCCCATTGGCGAAAACCGTGTTGGTGACGGAGTTCAGTGCAAGAGCGGCAGCGCCCTGCGCCCAAACCAGATCGCCCCATTGGTGGGATTGGATTTGGGTGGATCTGCTGTGTGTGTTGGGCGTCATGGCAATCATGTCGGCCAGCACTTCCTCGGCATAGAGATAGTCATACCGGATCCGGTCACCGGACAGGATAATCAGGCTTGGGTCGAACATGGAGATGACGTTGGCAAGGCCAACAGCCAAATAGCGACCGGCCCGATGGAAGATCGCGCGGGCGGCCTCATTGCCGGACTTTGCCTCATCGAACAGGGTCGACATCATTTGCTGCATGTCGCTGTGGTCAGGGATGTTCAGCGCTGTAGACGCCTCGCGCACCAGCGCATAGTCAGCGACGTAGGCTTCAAGGCATCCGCGCTGGCCGCACCGGCATAGGGCGCCATCCAATTGCACCTTTGTGTGGCCCAGTTCCATGCCCATGCCGCGCGCGCCGCGATAGAGTTGGTTGTCGATCACCAAACCCATGCCAATGCCGTGCTCGATGGTGACGACGGCGAAGTCGCGCATTGCGCGCCCGGCCCCGAACCACAATTCGGCGAGTGTGAGCAGATTGGCATCATTGTCTATTTCAATCGGAATATGCAGCCGTTCTTCGATGATATCACGCAGTGGAATATCATTGTCGGCGAGAAGGGGAGACCAGTCGACCCGCCCGGTCATATGATCGACAAAGCCCGGGATACCAACGCCGACAATGTCGATCTGGCGTTTCTGCAGATCGGCTTTTTTGAGCGCCATGCCCATCAATTGTTCGACAAATTGGCAGATGTCATCGGTCTGTTGCCGGCCGGTAGCGCAAGGCAGGATCACTTCTGCGCGAATGCCGCCGGACATGTCCATAATGACGGCGGAGTGATGCGGTGTGCTGAGCTTTACGCCGAGCACGAAATGGCTTTCCGGGTTGATGCTCAAGGAGACGGGAGG
>JBCCRB010000247.1:0-4866 GCA_039208465.1 Pseudomonadota bacterium | reverse complement strand
GGCGATGGCGGCCGCAACATCATCAACCTGTCCTCGATCAATTCGGTTGTTGGCGGCGGTCCGGTTCGGATCAATGGCAATGGTGGCAATGACGAGCTGACCGGTATCAATCAGGGCAGTTCAACCGACATCATCGACGGGGGTGCCGGCAATGACACCATCAACGGCCTGAACGGCGATGACCAACTGTCAGGCGGTTCGGGCAATGACACGCTCAATGGTGGTGGCGGCGCGGACAAATTGGCCGGTGGCAGCGGGCGAGACACTCTTACCGGTGGCAGCGGGGCTGACGCGTTCGTCTTTGCCTCGGGCGAAGGCAGTGGCAACCTTGCTAATGCGGATCGCATCACCGATTTCGGAAATGGTGCAGATATCATCAGAATAACGGACGGCGGCCCTGGCTTCGGCTTTTCCGATCTCACCATCACAGACGACGGTTCCGGCAATGCGATCATTGAGAACGATGTCACCGGCCGGATCGTGGCTGTTGTCGAAAACACGAGTGCAGCCTCGCTGACGGCCGCTGACTTCGCGTTTACCGCGGATCCGATTGTGCTCGACCTGAATGGCGACGGTGTCGACCTAACGTCGATCAAGAACGGTGTTGCCTTCGACCATGATGGCGACGGCGTCAAAGAACAAAGTGGCTGGGTCGGTCCCGGTGATGCCCTGCTCGCGGTCGATACCAATGGCGATGGCCTAATCGAGAATGGCACTGAGATCTTCTCGGAGGTCTTTGAAGGCGGCTCGTATGCTAATTCGGTGGAAGCTTTGCGCACGCTTGACAGCAATGGCGATGGCACCATTGACGCATCCGATGCCCGCTTTGACGAGATCAAGGTCTGGCAGGATACCGACAGTGATGGCGTGACCGACGATGGCGAACTGAAGACGCTCGCCGAGCATGGCATCGTCTCCATCGGTTTGGATAGCACTGCAACCGATCAATCGGTTAACGGCAATGCGGTGTTTGCCGAGGGCGCGTTCATCAAGTCCGACGGCTCATCAGGGACCTATGTCGGCGTCAATTTCGGTGTCGCCGCTGGGCAAGACCGGGCACGCCTTGCTGGTGAGAACATCACCGTCGCGGCCGGACTGGCTGTGTTGATCTTCGCTCTGGCCGATCACGCCAATGCAGCCGCCATCGCCTCGGTTGCCGTGGTCGAAACACCTGCTGAGGGAAGTGTGGAAATCGGCGACGACATGTCGGTCACCTTCACGGCTGGCGGCGAGATTGGCAGCCAGACGATCGTGCTCGAACTGACGCATCAGGACGGTTCGATCACGCTGGAAACAATCGAGGTTGACGTGGTCGCAGCCGCAGATGCGAACCCTGCCGCAGTAGCTGCCGATAGCGGCGCCGCCGATGACATGGATAGCGATCCGGTTGCGGCTGAGGCGGAAGATGCCAGCACCTCTGAGGCAGCAGCTGTTGCTCCGGCGGTGCAGACAGGCACCGATGGTGCTGATATCCTGATCGGCACGGACGGAGATGATGTGTTGATGGGTCTTGGTGGCGAAGACGTTCTAAGTGGCGGTGCCGGCAATGACGTTCTCATCGGTGGGGCTGACAGCGATACGCTGACCGGCGGCAGCGGTAACGACACATTTGTTATCGATGCCGACGTGCTCGCTGACGCCGAACTGGCTGATTTCATCACGGACTATAGCCACGGTCAGGACACGGTTGACCTGAGCAACCTGCTTGATGCAGCGCTCGGCGAGGCACCGGCCGACCCGGATGCCGCCGTTTCCGTGACCAATGATGGATCAGTGACAACGATCGCCGTGGACAAGGACGGCACCGGTGGCGAAACGCCGCAGACCGTGGCGACACTTGACGGTGTGCATACGACGGTTCGCATCCTGTTTGACGATACAAGCGGTCCGACAGACGTGAGCTGATTTTCCGTTCCAATTCTTGATCGGCCGCCTTGGTTGGTAGGCGGCGTTTGGATGTCGAACGGAAACTCTAAGGAGAATGAAGACAATTGACGTCAACAGCAGGGGCGCGTGGCGTTCTATGAAAATAGTAAAGTCTTTTCGGTTACGCGTCGGCAAATTCCTGTTTGCGTGCTTGGCGTTGGCGGGGCTCGCGGCCTGCCAGACCGATAGCGCTCTGGACGTCAGCGCCGTTGCCCCGTCGCAAGGGGTGGAGGTGCATGGCGGGGGCGCCACGGTCGTAGCGCTCTTGGCAGCCCGCTCGGCACCGGGCGCGCGCGGGGCAACAGCCCAAGCCCGCGTTGACGGTGCGTTGCTCGCGCTCGATGTCCTTGGCGGCAGTGCCCTAACGTTGCGCATTTATGACACCGGCACAACGGCATCCGGTGCAGCCACGGCGTCCGCTGCCGCCCGCAACGACGGCGCCGTATTGATGGCAGGAACAGGATCCATCGAACAGGCAGCGGCAGCAGGCACGATGGAGACACCCCTGATTGCCTTCGTCAACGGCGCGATAGGGGCTGGCGATACGTATAGCTTCCTAAGCGATACGGTCGACAGTCTTTTGGAAGGCGTTCGATTGACCGCAAGTGCCGCGCAAAGTCAGTTCGTTTTAATTCACGCAGGCGGCGCGCGAGCGGCTGATCTGGTGCGGCTGCAAAACGGTATTGCCGTGCGCGGTGGCACATTGGTCGGCTCGATCAGCGTCCCGGATCGCGCGGCGGCGATCGAACGCAAATTGATTGAAGAAAAGGCCGTGATTGACGCGGCCACTGTCGCATTGATCTTTGGCGATCCAACTGGAGCCAGCGCCGTTCTCGATGTTCTGGCGTCCGGCGCCGTTGGCGAGAACCTGACCGCCGTCATTGGACAGCCGGACTGGCCGGAGAGCCTGTTGGGCCGACCCTCCTCTCAAGGCGTACTCATTGCGCGGGCGCCCGAACCACAATTGGACATGATTGGCGAACGCTTCCGCGCCCGCTTCGGACGAGCGCCAACCGAAGCCGCGGCGCAGGGTTTCGATGTCGTGGCTGTGGCTGCAGGATTGGCGCGCAGTGGCGCCACCATCAACCGACAATCCCTGACAGCCGAGCAAGGTTTTAAAGCGCTGACGGGCCTTTTCCGTTTCCGGCCGGACAGGAGTGTCGAACGCCGTCACGTGCTCTATCGGGTTCGCGGTGGCCAACTGGAAGTGGTGCAGGAGGCAGGCGCTGGCTTCTGAGCTTGCCCAATTGCGAACATGGTCTTTGCAATCGGCTCGTCACAAAAAGGAATGCCACTTTGTCCCACCTGTCATCACCCATGGCAAACGTGCACGTACGATTAGGCCAATGCTGGAAACAGTTTCTCCGTGTCACCTGAAATGGACGGCGGTCAGCAAAAACGACATCAATTGCCGATCCAGCGCGAAATTTTTTTCTAGTTTGCCAACAGGCGTCAGCTTGGCATTCCTCGACGAAGCGGCACTGGAAACCTATATGCAGGGCAACCGCAAGGAGCGATGATATGCATCTGACAAGACGCAATGCGGTCGTGCTGACCGCTGCCGCCGCGCTAATCGGACTGCGAGCTATGCCTGCATCGGCTTCGACCGATGAGGCGATGGCCCGTGTTGCTGATTTTGCTGGCGGCCCCGAACCACAACAAGGCGCGCTGCGCCTGACGGTGCCGGACGTGGCCGAAAACGGCAATCTTGTGCCGGTCTCTGTTTCTGTTGATAGCCCAATGACCGAAGATGATTTTGTCGAGTCGGTCGCCATCTTTGCCGATGACAATCCAAATCCCGAGGTCATCGTCTTTAATTTCACACCGCTGAGTGGCACGGCTGCAGCGGCCACACGCATGCGGCTTGCCAGGTCGCAGCGGGTTATCGCCGTCGCAAAGATATCGACGGGCGCGGTCTACATCGACCAACACCCGGTGGAAGTCACCGTCGGCGGTTGCGGCGCCTGAGAGGGAAGGACCAAGTCATGTCACGTATAAGACCACGCGTCGGCGTTCCGAAATCGGCCAATGCAGGCGACATTATCACCATCAAGGCGCTGATCAGCCACCCCATGGAGTCGGGCCAGCGCCAAGACCGCGATGGCACGTTGATCCCGCGCAAGATCATCAACCGGTTTGAATGCACCTTCAATGGCCAGCAGGTTCTAAGCTGTGACATCGACCCGGCGATCGCCGCAAACCCGTTCTTTGAATTCAATGCACGGGTGACGGAAGCTGGCACATTTGCCTTCAAATGGGTTGACGATGACGGATCGGTCTACGAAGACGCGGCCGACATCGCCGTTAGTTGAAGCACAGTGCAAGCGTTCATCGCCCGTTGGTGTGCTCGCCGCATTGTGCTGCCTTTCGCCATTGTGGTGATGGCGTTTGTTTCGGCACATGCGGATGAGCCGGACGCGGAAATCGCTGCGCAGGAGGCCGTTGCCGCAATTTTGCAAATCGACGGCGATACCGCCTACGGGCAGTTTCTCGCCGGCGAGTGCATTACATGCCATCAGGAGACCGGCAAAGCGGATGGAATTCCGGCAATCGTCGGAATCGAGCAAGATTATTTCGTGCGTTCTGTTGTGGAATATCAGAAGAATATCCGCGACAATGAAGTCATGCGGCTTCACGTCCAGAACCTGGGCAATGAGGAAGTAGCGGCGCTTGCCGCCTATTTCGCCACACTCGATCCGCAATGAACAAATCATAAAGACGACCGCTGGAGAAACACATGACAAAACTCACACGACGCCATTTCGGCCTTCAAGGAGGACTCGTCGCGCGCTCCTTCTGCCAACAATGCCGTTATTATGCCGTGGCTCATTACTCACGTACGTATGGTGGCTCGAGGGAGGTGGTGGTACGCGGCGCATTGAGAAGAGACTACAAGAAGCATCGGTAGCGGGTGTGTCCTCCCGACTATCCGTCGTCGTC
>JBCCRB010000246.1:0-4888 GCA_039208465.1 Pseudomonadota bacterium | reverse complement strand
TGACCGAGCAGGGCGAACAATTACTGGGTACGGCGCATGATGTCTTTTTGAAACTGGAAGAGGTCAAGAGCCAGCTTACCGAGCAGACGTCCAAGCCAACCGGTCGATTACGGGTCACAACTACGGTCGGACTTGGTGCGGGCTGGCTGACCTACCGGATTCAGGAATTTTTGGATTTGTATCCGGATGTGCAGGTCCAACTCGTGCTTTCAAACGAGGAACTGGATTTGGCACTGCGCCAGGCCGATTGCGCAATTCGTTTGCAACAACCGCAGCAGGCCGATCTCATCCAGCGCAGGCTATTTACCGTGCACCTCCATGTCTACGCCTCGCCCAACTACATCGCGAAGTTCGGGACGCCGAAAAGCATTGAAGATCTCGACGAACATCGGATTGTCGCTTTCGGCGAACCGGTGCCGAACTATTTGCGTGATCTCGACACGCTTCTTCATATCGGTCGCCAGGCCGGCGAACCGCGGCAAGCCGTCTTGGAAATCAACTCCATTATGGCCGTAAAACGGGCTGTCCAAAGTGGTGTCGGGATCGCGCTTCTGCCCGACTATGCGGTAGAGCGTGACGCGGGACTGGTCCGCGTCATTGAAGACGTGCAATTGCCCTCGTTCGATACATTCTTCGTTTACGGCGAATCCATGCGTACGGCGGCAAAATTGCAGGCTTTCCGGGACTTCCTATTCTCAAAGGCGCGAAACTGGAAGTATTAAGCAGCAAATTGGATCACTTCTGAGCCATGCAATTTTGCATGTGTGCAATGCACAATTATCAGTTGTCAGTGGCGCTTACTTTATCCATTTTATTGAAAGCAAAGCAGCTATCCTCCTCCCAGCTGCAATGCAACAGCGTTGGAAGAATACCTCCTCCCAATCTTCCAATTCAGATTAAGCCGAACCGCATTCCTCCTCCCAGCGGTTCGGCTTTTTTCGTTTATGGCCAAGCCGCTTGCCAACGGCCCTGCGGTTGCATAGCGTTCGACTTTCCCTTTCAGCGCGATGGTGCAGGTCATGAATATTGCAGCAAATCCGAAGCCCAATAATCTTGATGCGTTCTGGATGCCGTTCACGGCAAACCGGCAATTCAAACAGAACCCGCGTATGTTCGTGGCTGCTGACCGCATGCACTATGAAACGGCCGATGGTCGCAAGGTGCTGGACGGCACCGCTGGTCTTTGGTGCGTGAATGCCGGGCACAAACGCCCGAAGATTGTCGAGGCCATCCAAACGCAAGTGGAACAGCTCGATTATGCGCCGGCTTTCCAGATGGGGCATCCAAAAGCTTTTGAACTTGCCGCGCGCTTATCGGCTATAGCGCCGCAAGGCTTGGACCATGTGTTCTTTACAAACTCCGGTTCGGAATCGGTCGAGACCGCGTTGAAAACGGCGCTTGCCTATCACCGCGCCAAGGGCGATGGCGGCAGGTTCCGGCTGATTGGCCGCGAGCGCGGCTATCACGGTGTCAATTTTGGCGGGATATCGGTCGGCGGCATCGTCGCCAACCGGAAGATGTTCGGCACCTTGTTGACGGGCGTCGACCATATGCGTCACACCCATGATGTGACCCGTAATGCATTTTCGCGCGGCGAGCCCGACCATGGTGTCGAACTGGCTGATGATTTGTTGCGCATTGCGCAATTGCACGACCCGTCGACGATCGCCGCGGTTATTGTCGAGCCGGTTGCCGGCTCAACCGGCGTGTTGCCGCCTCCAAAAGGCTATTTGAAGCGGCTTCGGGAGATCTGCGATGCACATGGCATCCTGTTGATCTTTGACGAGGTGATTACCGGTTATGGCCGTTTGGGCACTGCATTTGCGGCCGATTATTTCGGTGTCACGCCGGATATCATGATCACAGCGAAGGGGCTGACCAATGGCGTCGTGCCGATGGGCGCAGTCTTCGTAAAGTCCGACATCTATGAGGCCTTCATGAATGGGCCCGAGCATCTGATCGAGTTCTTCCACGGTTACACGTATTCAGGGAACCCGATTGCATCAGCGGCCGGCATCGGCACGCTGGACACCTATCAGGAAGAAGGCTTGTTTGAGCGCGCGGCCGAGATTTCCGATTATTGGGCCGATGGGGTCCACTCGCTCAAAGACCATCCGCACGTGATCGATACGCGCAATATCGGCCTGATCGGTGCTATTGAGCTGGAACCGATTGCGGGACACCCCACGCAACGGGCGTTTTCGGCGTTTCTGGATGCCTATGAGCATAATCTGCTGATCCGGACGACGGGCGACATTATCGCGCTTTCGCCGCCGCTGATCATTGAGAAGAGCGAGATCGATTTCATCTTCGAGACGCTGGGTCAGGTGCTCAAACGGATCGATTAAATCTGAATTGTCCGGTTTACGCGGTGCTAACCACGCCCTGAATTGGTGGGCGTGTTTGCGCTCGGATTCACGTTTGATCATCACTTACGCGTCATAACCACCAGTCACGTGCGTGCCGTCCGTTTCGGCGCGTAATCAGAGGGACCGACTGGGTGGATGATGAATAAGCGTTTACTAATATTGGGCGCACTCGCAGTTGCATTTGCTGGCACCACAATCACAGCGGCAGACTGGTGGTTGCGCAATAACATCGAAACTGTGGTCGTTGAAAAGACCGTAGAAGTTGCGCCTGAGGTTGAATTCTCAACCATTGCTGTCGCCTCCCAACCCTTGCGGTATGGCGAGGAATTGTCCGCTTCGGTTGTCAAGGAAATTGCCTGGCCGCAGGATGCTTTGCCTGAAGGCTCATTTGCCACGACCGAAGACCTTCTGGATGATGGACGTCGTATCGTTTTGCGGCCTATGGCCGCCAATGAACCCATTTTGGATACCAAAGTCACGGGCGCCGGCGACAAAGGGGGCCTGTCTCGCCTGTTGGATCCGGGCACCCGCGCTGTCACGATCAATGTGAATATGACCACGGGTGTGGCCGGCTTTGTGTTGCCGGGTGACCGTGTCGATATCGTCCTGCATCGCTTTACGGTCCTCGATCCTCAAAACGAGGAATCCAATTGGCTGTCTCCGGTTGATACGCAGGTTCGTGCTGAGGGCACACGGGTATCGGTGGCAACGACCATCCTGGCCGATGTCAGGATCCTGACAATTGACCAAGTCGTCGATGAGACACTCAGTGAACCCTTGGCCGTCGCCACAGTGACCCTGGCGCTGACACCGCCACAGGCGAAAACGGTTACTGCTGCTGCGTCCGCGGGCACGTTGCACCTGCATCTGCGTGGCACAGGCGACAGTGATGTTGCATCGCAGCCGGCCGTCTCAATCGATCCCACACCAACGGCCGCATTCGGCCAATCAAGTGGCGCCCAATCGATCCCCAACAACAAGGTCGATGTTGTTGTGCGACATCGCGATGACGCCAGGACCGTATCCGTTCCGGCCGAGGGAGGAGCACGCTGATGCGCACTCTGAAAAAATATCTGGTTGCCATTGCGTTAGCAGCTGCGCTGCCGCTGACACTTGCTGCGCCGACTGCGCTAGCCAATGGAAACGTGATCAACATCTCCAGCGGCACCGAAGCGCCTCTGACGGTTGAAAAGGACAAGCCGAAGACAATTCGCACCGGCCGCCCCTATTACGAAGTGGTTGTCGGTAACCCCGAAATTGCGACGGTACAGCCACTTACAAACCGGTCCTTTTATGTGATCGGCAATAGTGAAGGCACCACCGGAATCGCGTTCTTCGACGAAAACCAAAGGCTCGTCGGATCGATTGATCTTGAGGTCAGCGTCGACACGTCGCGGTTGAAAACGGCGATCCGCCAGAACGTGCCCGATGCTGACATTCAAGTGCGCACAACAAATGGCCAAGTTGTTCTATCCGGCACGGCGCCAGACGCGGTATCGGCAGATCTTGCCAACCGAATTGCCAGTCGCTTTGCCGACGGCGAAGACGCAATCATCAATTCAGTGAACATCACTTCCTCACAGCAGGTGCAACTCAATGTGCGTTTCGTTGAAGTAAATCGCGATGCGGGCAACGAACTTGGCCTGGACGTGGCAAGCGATCCAAACGCTGATTACGGCTTCAACCAATCGTCGGGCATTTTGGACACGGCTGCGCAATTGTTCGGCCGGATAATCGGCAATGGCTTTGACATCGACTATACGATCAAGGCGTTGGAACAGCGCGGCGTTGCGCGCCGACTGGCTGAGCCGAACCTTGTAACGCGCTCGGGTGAGGATGCAGAATTTCTGGCTGGCGGCGAAGTGCCAATCACGCTTGGTGTTCAAGACGGCGTCCCGATCGTTGAATATCGCGAATTCGGTATCGGTCTGAAATTTAAGCCGACCGTTTTGAAAGATGGTTTGATCAATTTGGACATTGAACCTGAAGTGTCGTCGATCGATACCTCCGGTGGCGGCAATTTCCCGACATTCCTCACGCGGCGTGCCAAGACCAATGTCGATCTGAAGTCGGGACAGACATTCATGATTGCCGGGCTCTACTCGGCAGAAAACTCGACAACGGCCAAGGATGTGCCGGGCCTCGGGCGGGTTCCAGTCCTCGGGACGCTCTTCTCATCGAAGGAGTTTCAGCGCCAGGAGACCGACCTTGTGATGCTGGTTACGCCGCATCTGGTCAAGCCTATTGATCCGACAACACCCATGGCGGTGCCGACAGACAATCGGCGTGCGGCCAGTGTTGCCGAAGCGGTGCTGCTGCAAATCGATGAAGTGAACACTTCTGCCACGGGCGCAGCCGCGCCGAACCGAACATCGGGTCACATCCTGACCCTGGATATTGAATGAGGGCCGGCACCATGAAAAAGCATCTTACAATTCTTGCTGTTTGCGCCGCGCCGCTGGCCGTTGGTGCCTGCAACCAAACCTATAATGAAACGGAAGGCCTGACCTTCCAGGCGG
>JBCCRB010000245.1:0-4894 GCA_039208465.1 Pseudomonadota bacterium | reverse complement strand
TGATTGAATATTTTGGCGAGCATTTCCCGGTCGAGGTTGCCGGTATTGGCTATGAGCCGCTTTATGATCCGGAAAACATCAAGCCACGCGGCTAAACCGGCTTGGAAACCATGATTGTAGGGTTTTATTGAAACAATTAACTTGCCCGCGCTAGTAGAAGCGCATGGCAAATATTTCAGGCGACCCAAACACCGGTCAATCGGACCGTTTGCTGACAATGATCGCATGGGTTTCGCTTGCCTTGGCGAGCGCGGCCATGGCGGCGTTGCTTGTTTTCCCGGTCAACATGCCGATCGGCGCCATGTATTGGGACAGCTATTTATATTTAGATGCCAGTAACCGCATCGCGAGCGGTCAGCAGCCCAACATCGATTTCTTTACCCCCGTCGGGCCGCTGGACTATTATTTATTTCACTGGCTGCATGTCGCCTTGCCAAATGCCCAGCCAATGCTGGCCGCCAGCTGGTCTTTTGCGCTGGTCACGATGCCGGCCATGGCACTTGTCATCGCAAAAGTAACGCGCGACAGCCCTATCACCGCCGTGGCAATCGCCATTCCTTTCGCTGCCTACACATTCCTGCCCTTCAACACGACCGAGGCCTACACTTTCCCAGGTTCCGACGGCTACGGCATCTACAACCGGCACACGAGCCAGTTGCTTTATGTCCTCGTCGCCGCGCTCTTGTTTGTGCGCCAGCAAGCGGTTCTGGCGATCCTTGTGGCTGTCCTGATGGCGGCCCTGTTCTTTACCAAGGTCACCGGCTTTGCCGTCGGCGGGCTATTGTGCCTGGTTGCCCTGTTGGGCGGCCGCATAACCATTGTGGCTGCGATTGCCTCCGCCGCGCTTGCCAGTGTTTCTGCGCTAATCCTCGAACTCACAACCGGCATGGTGTCGGCTTACATCGGCGACATCATCACCCTTTTGTCGATCAACCAGGGATCAATCATGGTTCGCCTGGTTCAGGGCGCCTCGCGCACCGGCGCAATCGTGATTTTCGGCGGCCTTTTGGCGCTGTGGCTCTTCATCAGCTGCCCGCCATGGGCCAAGGCAGATCCACAAAGCTCCACCTGGCAAGCCTTTGTCGACCATCCGGCCGTTTGGCTCGGCGCCGCCCTTGCCGGCGGTGTCGTCTTTGAGAGCCAGAACACCGGCAGCCAGGAAATCATCTTCATCTGGCCGGTCGCCATCTATGCCGCTTGGCACGCCCGCGTTTTGGGCAAAGGCTATGGCGTCGCAATGGTATTGGCTGCCTTGGCCGTGCTGCCACCGCTGGCACAAACGGTGCAACATACCGCACGCGCGACACTTGCCATGGTGCGCCAGGTGCCGCTGCAACATGAAAATCTGCGCGCCATGGGTCAGGTGCATCTGCGCCCACGCATGGTCGAGCGCCAGGAGCGCCTCGAAGCCCATTATCTGGAAAACCCGGACGTCTTCCGCCGCTTAGCCGACCGGCGTGAACTGCCAGCCTTCGTGCTCTATTCCGAACATGATTTTCAGATCGGCTTGATCCGCAACATCGATGCGGTCGCCAGCGAATTAAAGCGCCGAGAGGCCGCTGGTCTGGAATACGAAACAATCATGACGCTGAACTTTTCCAACCCACATGCCTGGGTGCTGAACAAGCAGGCGCCACGCCATATCACGATTGGTGCTGATCCGTACCGCGCAGTCCCGCCGCCTGATGCGGACGTTTTACAATCCATCGGCGACACCGACATCGTGCTGGAACCGCAATGTCCCTATGCCGACAATGTACGCGAACTCTACGCTATTTATGAAGAGGCCTTACAGGCGCATCGAAAGGTTCGGCTGAACGCGTGCTATATAGCCTATGTCCATCCACGCATCGCCGATCAGTTTTGATCAGGAAGCGAACCGTTTGACCGGCGCGAAGAAAGATACATCGCGCATCGCCCCAATCAGCACCATCCCGAACACAATCAGATAGGGAAACCAGAAGCGGGTTTCGTGCAAAGGAAACACGACCAGCTTGGCAGCGATCGCCAACAAGGTGGCGATGAGAACGCATGTCTCCTGACGCGTAAATTTCGCGCCACGCAGCACCAACTGCCACCAGGCAAAACCACCCAGGATCAACACCGCGAGCCATGTCTCCTCGACCAGCGAGCGCACAATCACGCGCACCTGCACCTGCAGATAGGTCATCAGCGAAAAGTCGGGATCAAAGCCTGCCAGCGTCGGCACATATTCCACATGGGTGAAATAGAAATGGGTCCACCAGCCGGGATGGCCGCCTGCTTTCGTCATCGGCACATAAAGCGCGAGCGACACGAAAAAAGCAGCGATCGTGCCCCAGGAGCGCAGGCGCATCATCGGCGCAACAACCATCAAGACACCGACATAGGCCAGATGGTCCGGGCGCGCCAGGAAGGTCAGGATAAGGAGCCCGAAGACCAACCCTTCCCGGCGCGCCAAAAAGGCAAAGATGGCACCAATAAAAAACAAGGCAGACAGGCTGTCCGGCGTCCCCTCGCGGGCAATGTCACCGAACAAGGCAACCAGCAAAAGCGCAATGGCGAGCGGCGCTAAATGCAGTGCCCGCTCCCGTTTCAACCACCAGGTCAGCACCACACCGATCAGGAAGCCCGGCACAACGGACAAAAGCTTGAGCGCCGTGTAGCCATCCACGTAAGTGGTCAGAAACGCCCCCATTTGGACATAGAGAACCTTCACGCGGTAAAAACCAAGCATCGTGTTGAACGCTGCAGGGTCGCCATATTGTCGAATGCGGTAGTCCCGATCCGCGGTCAGAACAGTAAACTCGCCGGGCGAAATATTGGCCTGCATGGCGCCATAGGCATAAGCATGCAACGCCGCCGGATCGGTCACGCCTTTGGCTTCATGTATCGAGGCCAGATAGGCCAGCATGTCCCAATTGTTGATCGGAAAAAACCAACCGGCCGCCGCCACGGTGAGCGTGAACGCGATCAACAGGCAAAAGCCGATCAGCGCCGCATAGGAGCCGAGCCGCCGCAGCAACCATTCGCCAATGGCCAATGAATATATGTTGATCTCTTCAATGACCGCGGCAACCATGACCGGTTCCTACTTCACCTGCGAGGCGATGAAGTCTTTGACGATGGCAACCACACCACGGCCCAACAATTCGTCAAGCGCCGTCACCAATTGGTCAACATGAGCCCGTTCCAGGATCAAAGGCGGCAGCAGCCGAACAACATTGCGGTTGTATTCGGTAAACGCCACCAGGACATCATAGTCCCGCAGCAAAAGCGCGCCGACAAATCCTGACAGCGACCCTTTGAGCTTGTCATCAAGCACCGCTACAGCCGGACGCAGAACCGCCGGCAGCGTTTGCGAAAAGTCCTGGAACTCAAGGCCGATCATGCAGCCTTGGCCGCGCACATCCTTGATGATTTTCGGGTATTTCTTCTGCAGCCGCTTTAGTTCGCTTTTCAAATAGGCGCCGGTTTCAGCCGCATTGTTGATCAGTTCCTCTTCATACAGCGTGTCGATTGTTTCGATCGCCGTGATGCAGCCCTCGCCGATCCCGCCAAAGGTCGCCGCCGCATGAATAAGAGCGGTTTTTGGCGTGCCATAGGCTTTCATGTACACATCGCGCTTGGCGATCATGGCCGCCATCGCGGCCTTGCCACCACCAAGCGACTTGGCGACCGCCGTCACATCCGGCACCACGCCATAATGCTCAAAGGCATAGAAACGGCCGGTACGGCCGACACCGCATTGCACCTCATCGGCAACCCACAAAACATCATGGGCATCGCAAAGGGCGCGCAGTTTTTGCCAGAAGGCGGCCGGCGCGGTGTTGATACCGCCACCACCCTGGATAGTCTCAAAGCAAACCACACCGATTTCCGGATGCGCCTTCAACGCATTTTCCACCGCTTCAATATCGCCAAACGGCACTTTCACACCCTTGTCCAAAAGCGCAAATTCGCCCTGGTAAAGCGGACCGTCGGTGATCGACAGAACGCCCTTGGTTTTGCCGTGGAATGAGTTCTCCGCATAAAGGACCAGCGGGCGTTTCGGGCCGGCAACGCGCTCGGCAACTTTCAACGCTGCTTCCATCGCCTCTGAACCTGAAGACCCGATAAAGACCATATCCAGGTCGCCCGGCGAGACTTGCGCCAGATTATGCGCCAGCGCGGTCGCATATTGGCTCATGAAAGCCATCGCGATTTCATGGCGTTGTTCGTCCTGAAACGCTTTGCGGGCGCCGGTGATGCGCGGATGATTGTGCCCAAGCGCCAGTGAGCCGAAACCACCGAAAAAGTCGAGGATTTTGCGCCCGTTCTGATCGATATAATACATGCCTTCAGCGCGCTCGACCTTGATCTTGTCAAAGCCCAATAGCTTCATGAAGTGCAACTGGCCCGGATTATAGTGGTCAGCAAAAAGCTGCTTGATCTTGTCGACATCCAGCGCCTTGGCGTCTTCCACTGAAATCAGCTCCGGCTTGGTCACGCGCTCAGGAAGCGCCTCCAGCGTCACATTCTGCGGCATCGTCATCGCCGGCGTGTCAGCCACTTGGCGGCGGTTCTTGCGTGTTAGAAAATCGAGCATCCGTCTCATCCCTGTTGTTTATTCAGCCGCGACGACTGTCGAATTGCCGACATTGACACCGGCGTCTTTCGCCTTGCGATATTCGGCATAGGCCTCACGCAGCATGTCTTCGTCCCGATATTTCGGGGTCCAGCCAAAATCAGTTTTCGCCGCCGTCGTATCGCGCACGCAAAACTCATCGGCGATCATATATTGCTCCGGATCCATGATCGGCATGTTAAGCCAATCAAGCGCGCCGAGCGTCCACTTAACAGCAAAGCCCGGCGTCGGGATCAGGATCGATTTTGACCCGGCCGACTTGATCAGATCGCCAAGCAACTTCTTGAC
>JBCCRB010000244.1:0-4894 GCA_039208465.1 Pseudomonadota bacterium | reverse complement strand
CGCGTACGCTTGCAGATTTGGATGATATTCCATCGGTCGGTCGTATCCACATCGCGGAAGCAGTTTCCTACCGCATCGCCGGCAACCATCTGAAAGCGGCGGCGTAACCGGCGCTTACTGGCTGCGGGCGGCAATTGTGATCGCTGCTCCGCCCAGAAAGGTCGCCGCGATCCGGTTCACCAAACGCAGCGAACGCGGGGTGCGTAGCAGCGCCCGCGCGCGCCCGGCCAACGCGATATAAGGCGTCATGGTGATGACGAGCACGACAAATGTCAGCGCCACTAGCACGGCAAAATCCGTCGCCGTCACTGCAGTTAAATCCATCAGGTTTGGCAGCAGTGCCAAATAGAACACGATGGTCTTTGGATTACCGAGCGTCACTAGCAAGCCGGCGCTGAACGTGGCTGCCGCATCGCGACCCGCGCGGGCCTCCACCGTGCGTTCGGTAAAACCCGAGCGCCACATTTTGAAGGCCATCCAGAGAAGATAGGCTGCGCCGCAGTATTTGATCACGACAAAAGCGCTGCCGAACATCGTCGCCAGATAGGCAAGGCCCAAAATGGCGGCCGCCAGATAGATGACGTCACCTAACGTCAAGCCAATCAGCATCGGGATTGTATGCCGAAAGCCGGCGCCAAGCGCATTGGCCACCAGGGCAATGACACCGGGGCCGGGAATGATCGCGGCGATCGCCAATGCAACGGCATAGGTTGCAAAACTTGTCCACTCCACGTGTATGCTCCCTTAAGCAGCACCGCGCCCGGCGAGAAGGTCGAACAATTCGCGCATGTCACGGAACAGTCTTGCGCCTTCTTTTGCAAGCCCTGATGCATCGGTCATCGGATCGCCTGCATAGCCAAAGCACGTCATGCCAGCCGCCTTCGCTGCGGCGGCGCCAAAGGGACTGTCTTCGATCACCACACAATTGCCGGGTGAAAACCCCATTTGCTGCGCGGCAAAGAGGAACAGGTCAGGTGCCGGCTTGCCATTTTGCACAATGCTGGCCGAATAGAGGACGTTATCCAGTCGCTGCAGCAGTCCTGCGCTTGCTAAGGTCAAATGCATCTTGTCGACGGTGCCGGACGACGCGACGCAGTAGGGTATGGCGCGATCGTCCAGCGCATTGAGTGCCTGCTCTATTCCGGCCATGGGATCGACCCCTGCCGCGAAATTCTTGCTTCTTTCGCCATCCCAGCGCGCCACAAAGTCAGCGCCAGTGTCGACGTCGTTTTCCTTTAGGATAATTGGCCGGATGGCGGACATGGACAGGCCGACAAAGCGGCGCCGGCACTCGTTTGCCGTTATCGGCAGTTCCGGCTTGCTGATCTGGTCGGCGATCCACGCATTGGTGCGCGGTTCGGTGTCGACCAGCACACCGTCGCAATCAAAGATCACAAGGCCTGGTGGCATCATTTCAAGCCGGTTGAGCCAAAACCGCCAGCGCCTCGAGATGTGCCGGATGGCGCTTTATTGACGGCAAGCATAGCCTCCTGGGTTATGGGTGCAACGACGAGCTGCGCGATGCGCATGGCGCGGGTGATTTCAAAGCGCTCGGCTGCGTGATTGATTAGGAGAACCTGGATTTCGCCGCGATAGTCGGCGTCGATCGTGCCGGGCGTGTTCAAACAGGTGATCCCATGTTTCAGCGCCAGGCCGGAGCGCGGCCGGACTTGGCCCTCAAAACCTGCCGGAATGGCCATGATCAACCCGGTCGGCACCAATGCGCGCTCTCCCGGCTCAAGCACCAAAGGCTGTTGCTCGCCGAGCGCCGCGCGCAAATCCATCCCGGCAGCCTCGGCCGTTTCATAAGCCGGCATGGGCAGGCCGATGGCGTGCGGCAGTTGATGGATTTCAATGGTTAGATCAGCCATGCGCTGCGTTTGCGGCGGATCGCCAATCTCGTCAAGCTTGAAACACTGTTTCGAACCCGCCGAAGATCATGCGCTTGCCATCAAAGGGCATCGGGTTAACGTCGGGTGCCATGCGCGGATCTTCCATCATCTTGCCCCAGGCCTCGTCACACGCCTCTTTCGACGGCCAAACAACCCAAGAGAACACAACATCTTCATCATCACGCTTCTTCACCGCCATCTCAAACGACGTCACTTCGCCGGGCGGGACATCGACGGCCCAGTTTTCCGCGACCGACAAGGCGCCATGCTCCTTCATGATCACGGCGACCTCGCGGGCATGATCAATAAAAGCCTGCCGGTTGGCCCTTGGCACGGCCGCAACAAATCCGTTTACATAGGTCATGATGCTCTACTCCGTTGTGCGCCAGAAGCGCAGCGGTGATTTTGCCGATCGGGCCAGCTTGCCCTTGGCTTCTAAATCCAATTGCACCGTTTTTTGCCACCAGCCCGCAGTTTTGCCGCCCGGGAAAAGATCGTCAGGCAAATACGGTATGGCCGCTTCCTTGATTTGCGCCGCCGTCATGCCCGGTTCACCGATGGTCATGATTTTCATCATCGCTGCGTGCATGGCGCGGTATTTGGCGGCATCAACCCTCTCCACGTAACCTGGCACGTTTACGTTCTGAACCTCAATCTTTTCCACCATCGCTGCCGCCCCCTTGCGAATCCCATGCCTTCAAGAACCGTTTGGGCGCTTGTGCGCGCCACACGCGGTGCAGATTATCACGAGCCCAGGGCGCATCAAAATGGTCGGGTCGCATCAAGACAAGCCGATGCGCGCGATAATGATCGGTCAGGAAAAATGTGTCCAAACGGTTCTCGAGCAGAAACTCACGTTCATCAAAATCGACCTTGAAAACCGGGCATTGTGCTGACGGTGACCACCAAGTCCAGTTTTTGCCAAAGGCTTTCAAGCAGGGCTCGCCCCAACTGGTGGTTTCGACAATCTCGGGCAAATCCAGAGACAGCGCAAAATCCCGTAATTTTTCCCATCCCTTGATCTGCTTCATCATCGGCCCCGTGCTGACAGCGCTACATTGACTTAGTGTGCCCGCCCTGCCAATCACCCGCCACCAACCAAGCTGACAGATCATGCCAAACGAACTTCAGACACAGGTCGCGCGCCGACGCACCTTTGCCATTATTGCCCACCCGGATGCCGGTAAAACAACGCTGACCGAAAAGCTGTTGCTATTCGGTGGCGCGATCCAATTGGCGGGCGAGGTCAAGGCGACAAAGAACCGGACACAGTCGCGCTCCGACTGGATGAAGATTGAGCGCGAACGCGGCATCTCGGTCGTCACCTCGGTGATGACATTTGAGTATGGCGATAATGTCTTCAACCTTCTGGACACGCCAGGCCATGAAGATTTTGCCGATGACACGTACCGCACCTTATCGGCAGTGGATTCGGCGGTCATGGTCATTGATGCTGCCAAGGGTATCGAGCCGCGCACCTTGAAGCTGTTCGAAGTGTGTCGGTTGCGTGACATTCCGATCATCACCTTCGTCAACAAGATGGACCGCGAGAGCCGCGATCCGTTTGAAATCCTAGATGAGGTGGAGGAAAAGCTGGCGCTCGATACCGCACCAGTGACCTGGCCGATTGGGCGCGCCAAGACATTTTGTGGCACGTACCATCTGGCGAAAAACGCAGTGTGCGGTGCTGATGAGCAAGTCGAGCGCGTGCCGGTCAACGGACCGGAAGCTGACAGCGCCGCCGGTCTTTTGCCGGATAATGAACGCGAAGAATTTGCCGATCAGGTCAATTTGGCGCGCGAAGCTTGCAACCCGTTTGACCAACAGGCCTATCTGGAAGGCCATCTGACGCCGGTCTATTGGGGATCAGCGCTGCGCAATTTCGGGGTACGGGATCTGATTGAAGCGCTCGGTGAATTTGCACCGGCGCCAAAAGCGCAAAAAGCTGAGAGCCGCGATGTGGCCGCGACGGAAGCCAAAATGAGTGCCTTTGTGTTCAAGATCCAAGCCAATATGGATCCGAACCATCGCGACCGCATCGCGTTTGCACGGGTTTGTTCGGGCGCTTTGAACAGGGGCATGAAGGCAAGCCTGTCACGCACCGGCAAAGCGATCACGCTGTCGGCGCCGCAGTTTTTCTTTGCCCACCAGCGCCAGACGGCTGACACGGCATTGGCCGGCGATGTTGTAGGCATTCCAAACCATGGCGCGTTACGGATCGGCGATACGCTCACCGAAGGCGAACCTTTGGTGTTTCACGGCGTGCCGAATTTCGCGCCGGAAATCCTGCGCCGCGTGCGCTTGAAAGACGCCATGAAAGGCAAAAAACTCACCGAAGCGCTGCAGCAAATGGCCGAAGAAGGCGTGGTGCAATTGTTCCTGCCGGAAGATGGGTCGCCCTCCATTGTCGGGGTCGTGGGCGCACTGCAATTGGATGTGCTCGAAGCGCGCCTCGATGTGGAATATGGCCTGCCGGTCGCCTTTGAGGCCGCGCGCTTTTCAGTGTGCCGATGGATCTCATCGGAAAAACGCGAAGCGCTCGATGATTTCGTGACCAAGCAACGCGCCGCGATAGCCCGCGATTTGGACGGCGACCCGGTGTTCCTGGCCGAGAACGCTTTTTCGCTCAATTACGAAGCCGAGCGCGCGCCCGACATCGTTTTTGATGCCATCAAGGACTATCAGGTCAGCGCGAAAAAGGCGGCCTGACGGTTTGAATTTTTATCCGCAAAGGCCGTTCTGTCGCAGCGCGGGACAGTTGATGCCATAGTCGCCCCACAACTCTTCCGTTGCGTTTTTCCGCGATGTTGAGCCACCACACCCCGTGTCGCCGCTGCTTTTCCACAGAACCCGCACGGAGTAGTTGGTTCCCTGCGGTCGCGGGTTTCGACAACACACAGCGGCCTCGATACGATCCTTGAAGCTATCATTGCCGTTTGGAAGACCGCGATAGGTCCCGTACCAGTTAAACGTAAAGTGGTTTCGCCCCGACGCTCTTGGCG
>JBCCRB010000243.1:0-4905 GCA_039208465.1 Pseudomonadota bacterium | reverse complement strand
TGCGGCACGAAGCGGATGATCGCCGTCTGAAAGCCCAGGCACGACAGGCTGCCAATGATCACCATCGTGATCCAGACCAGGACGAAAATGCCGTAATCCTCAATGCCCATCAGCCGCGCAAAAACGATCTGCGTGGCAAAGGCGATCACCGCGTTGGCGATCCGGATTGCAAAGGCCGCCAGCGACGAACGCTGCGTGCGCGCCACATCGCCTTGGCCAAAAAACATCTGGTCGGCGCGCGCAGCCAGGGGCCGCAGCCGCTGCGACAGCGCTGATGGCAAAAGGGCCTCTGCTGTTTCAACCGCCGAAAAGCGCACCTGATTAAGCCTCCGAAAGGCCTTTTGCTATCACGGCGGGCTTAATAGTCCGTTGGTCGCGTAGGGGCAGGCTAACTTTGCCTCACGCATAGAGAGCATCAGCCAGAAAATCCCACACGCGGCGAATCCGCGGATTGCCCCGCAAGGCCTCATGCGCGGCCAGCCAGACCGGCAGCGTCGGCATCTCGATCTGCGCCTCTAGGCGCTGCACGGCAGGTTCCTTATCGCCGATGATTTCCTGCATCGCACCGACCCCGCACCCGGCGCACACAAGCCGCCAAAAGGCCGCCTGATCATCACACCGCACGGCAAAAAAGTGCCGATCGACATCATACCCCATCGCCCGCATGTGCCCGATAATCATGTCGGAGCGGTCAAAACCGACAAAAGGCAGCGCCAGCAAAGCCTCGGGCGTTTCGGGATGACCGACCCGCGCCAACAGCGCATGGCTCACATAAAGCGCCATTTTCTGATCGGCGATCTTGCGCGTGATGATGTCCAATTGCGTCGGCTGATACATGCGAATGGCGATGTCCGCCTCGCGATAGATCAGATTTTCCGACAGATCCGAGGGCACCAATTCGATCTCAATCTCCGGCTCTTCTTCGCGCAACTGCGCGATCAGTGGCGGCAAGATGTAGTGCGAAACCACCACGCTCGCCGTGATCCGTACCGTCCCGGAAAGCTGCACGTCGCGGCCCGCCGCAAGCGTTTCCATCTGCGCGGAAGCCGCCGCCATCGCCCGCGCCGGCGCGAGCAACAATTGCCCGGCTTCGGTCAGTTCAAAGCCGGTGCGCGTACGCGTAAAAAGCGTGGTGCCGAGCGCCTCTTCAGCCGCCTTGATATGCCGCCCAAGCGTCGGCTGACTTTGCCGCAAGCGCCGTGCCGCGCCCGTCAGCGAGCCCGTCTCCGCCACGGCGAGAACCGCGCGGACATAGGACCAATCGAGATCATTGCGAGGAAGTTCCATTCAATAATGAATAGCATATAATTGATTTAGCGCAATTTCATTTCAGATATGTTTGATGAAAAACGCCCGCAAAGCAGCATCAACAGACTTTGTGGAGCAAGCCATGAGTGGACAGGTTTTGATTTTGGGCGGATCGGGCAGGATCGGGCGTTACAGCACCCGCGCCTTTGAAGAAGCCGGATGGAAGGTACGCCAATTCGATCGCAAAAACGAAAATATGGCCGAGGCGGCCAAGGGTTGCGATGTCATCATCAACGGCCTCAACCCGCCCAACTATCATGATTGGGAAACGCTGCTGCCGCAGATCACCGAAACCGTCGTCGACGCCGCCCGCAAAAGCGGCGCCACGGTGATCCTGCCCGGCAATGTTTACCATTTCGGCGATCAAGGCGGCCTCTGGTCAGAACAAACCCCGCCCAACTCGGTCAGCCGCAAGGGTGCGGTGCGCCTGCGCATCGAGCGCGATTACCGCGACAGCGGCGTGCAAACCATCGTGCTGCGCGCCGGCAATTTCATCGACCCGGAAGCGCGATCCTGCATCATGGCGCTGATCTATCTGCGCGCCATCAAAAACGGTAAGATCACCCTGCCCGGTCCCGCTGAAACCCGCCAGGCCATGTGCTTTCTGGGCGATTGGGCCCGCGCTGCCGTGCAACTGGCTGAAAAACGCCCAACGCTGGCGCCGTTCGAAGACATCCCCTTCCCCGGCCACACGCTCACCGGCCACGACATCAAAAAAGCCGCCGAGACCGCGCTCGGCCACAAGCTCACCTTCACCAAATTTCCCTGGTGGATGTTCACGCTCACCGCCCCGGTCTGGGAGCTCGCCCGCGAAATGAAAGAGATGCGCTATCTGTATGAAACCGACCACGCGCTGTCGGATAAACGCCTGAAAGCCCTGTTGCCGGATTTTGAAGCAACGCCCATTGAGCAAATCATACGCGACATGCTTGCCGCGCGCGACTGAGTGTCATGGGAGTGAACGGCGCGTTTAGACGAACGCGCCGTGGCAATGCTTGAATTTCTTGCCCGAACCGCATGGGCACAATTCATTGCGCCCGACCTTACCCCATGTGTTGGGGTCGTTCGGATCACGGTCCTCAGGGTTCACAAAACCGGTTGCGGCCAGCGTCCCGGCGCCAGCGCCGGCCAGCGGCGGCGCAGTTGCCGCAGCGCGCTCACCTTCCAACGCGCTCGCTTCATCATGTTTTGATTGCATGTTTTCCGGCATGTGCGGTGGCGGCGCATCGGCCGCTTCGCGCACAATCTCCACCCGCATCAATTGCGAGGTGACCGCCGAGCGCAGGCTGCCGAGCATCGACTGGAACAGTTCGAACGCTTCGCCCTTATATTCCTGTAAGGGGTCGCGTTGCGCATAGCCACGGAAACCGATCACCGAACGCAAATGATCAAGCGCCACCAGATGCTCACGCCACAATTGGTCCAGCGTCTGCAGGATGACGGATTTCTCGACATAATTCATGATCTCGCCGCCAAAGCGCTCTTTGCGCTCCGCAGCCGCCTTTTCGGTCGCTTCCGACAGGCGTTCCAGAATATCGTCTTCGGCAATGCCTTCTTCTTCGGCCCAGGTCCGCACCGGCACATCGAGGTTCAACAGCGTGCGCACGCCCTCTTCCAGCCCATCAATGTCCCATTGTTCAGCATAGGCATTTTCCGGGATGCATTTGTCGACCAGCTCTTCAACAACATCCTGGCGCATTTCCTTGACCGTATCGTCAATGTCCTTGCCATCCATAATGTCGAGACGCTGCTCAAAGACCACCTTACGCTGGTCATTCATCACATCATCATATTTCAGCAAGTTCTTGCGGATGTCGAAATTGCGCGCTTCGACCTTCTTCTGCGCCTTTTCCAGCGCCTTGTTGATCCACGGGTGAACGATCGCCTCTCCGTCACGCAGGCCCAGCTTCTGCAGCATGCCATCCATCCGGTCCGAGCCGAAGATGCGCATCAGATCATCCTGCAACGACAGGTAGAATTTCGACCGGCCCGGGTCACCCTGACGGCCCGAACGGCCGCGCAACTGATTGTCGATCCGCCGACTTTCGTGCCGTTCCGTCGCCAAAACATAAAGCCCGCCGGCCTCAAGCGCTTGGGCTTTCAGTGTTTCCACTTCAGCGGCAATCGCCTCTTCCTTGGCGGTGCGCGCTTTGCCCTCTTCCATCTCGCCCAATTCCTGGGCCACACGCATTTCCACATTGCCGCCCAGCTTAATGTCGGTACCGCGACCGGCCATGTTGGTGGCAATCGTTACCGCGCCTGGCACACCGGCCTGCGCCACGATAAACGCCTCGCGCTCGTGCTGGCGTGCATTGAGCACCTCGTGCGCAACACCGCCCGCCTTGATTGCGACCTTCAGATCAGCAATCGATTTTTCAAGATACTCGCGGAACTCCTGCTCCTTGCCGGGCTTTATCTCGGCCAGACGCGCTTCCTGCTTGTCGCACAATTGCTTCAGATATTTCTTGTCCGACAGCATGCGCGACAGGACTTCGGATTTTTCAATCGATGTCGTGCCAACCAGTACCGGCTGCTTGCGCACCTGGCTGTCGATAATGTCGATTACCACCGCATCGAATTTTTCTTCGACCGTGCGGTAAACCTCATCATCCTCGTCGATCCGTTGAACCGGCAGATTGGTCGGCACTTCGATCACTTCAAGGCCGTAAATATTGCCAAATTCCTCAGCTTCCGTTGCCGCCGTACCGGTCATGCCGGCCAGCTTTTCATACATGCGGAAATAATTCTGGAACGTGACCGAAGCCAGCGTCTGGTTTTCCGGTTGGATCGTCACGCCTTCCTTGGCTTCAAGCGCCTGGTGCAACCCTTCCGAGAAGCGCCGGCCTGGCATTTGGCGGCCGGTAAATTCATCGATGATGATGATCTGGTCGCTTTTGACGATGTAATCCTTGTCCTTCTGAAACAATGCATGCGCGCGCAGCGCATTGTTCACATGGTGGACAATCGAGACGTTCTCCACGTCATAAAGATTGTCGCCCTTCAAAAGCCCTTCTTCTTCGAGCATCCGCTCAAGCTTCTCGGTGCCATCTTCGGTGAAAGTCGTCGATTTCTGCTTTTCATCGACCTCATAATCTTCCGGCGACAGGTTCGGGATGAATTTGTCGATCTGTTTATAACGGTCGGACTTGTCTTCCAGCGGGCCGGAAATGATCAAGGGCGTGCGCGCCTCGTCGATCAGAATGGAGTCGACCTCGTCGACAATCGCGAAATAATGCGGGCGCTGTACCATCTGCGCGCGCTCATATTTCATATTATCGCGCAGATAATCAAAGCCGAGCTCATTGTTGGTCGCATAGGTGACGTCGCAATTATATGCCTCTTGGCGCGCCTGATCTTCCATGCCCTGAATGATCACGCCGGTTGTCAGGCCGAGAAAGCCATAAAGCTTGCCCATCCATTCCGCATCGCGGGTCGCCAGATAATCGTTCACCGTGACGACATGGACGCCCTTTTGCGCAATCGCGTTCAGATAGACCGGCAGCGTGGCGACAAGCGTTTTACCCTCACCGGTGCGCATTTCCGCGATCGACCGGTCATGCAGTACCATGCCGCCGATCAACTGCACATCAAACGGAC
>JBCCRB010000242.1:0-4916 GCA_039208465.1 Pseudomonadota bacterium | reverse complement strand
TTCATAATAGGCCACCACATTCAAATCGCCCGCGATGATCTTTTCCTTGGCCGCATCAACCGCAGCCTTCATCTCGGCGGTGATCAGGCTTTCGTTATTCTCATCGAGTGCGTACCCCACGCCGTCGTTGGCTAGGCTCATGGTGTGTACGCCCGGCTCAAATCCGTCTACGCCAGCCGAGAACACGTCATAGACCGCATTGTCAACTCGCTTTAGCATCGACGTCAGAACTTCGCCTGGGTGAAGGTGGTTCTGGTTTGAATCGACGCCAATCGACAGAATGTCGGCGTCAGCAGCGGCCTGAAGAACACCGACGCCGGTGCCGCCAGCAGCCGCATACACCACATCCGCACCTTGGCTGATTTGGCTTTTCGTAAGCTCCCCGCCTTTAACAGGATCGTTCCAAGCAGCAGGCGTCGTGCCTGTCATGTTGGCTATGACATTGATGTCCGGGTTCACCGCTTTTGCGCCTTGCGCATATCCGCACGCAAAGTGGCGGATTAGAGGCACATCCATGCCGCCGATGAAGCCAACCGTGTCATTTTCCGATGCCATCGCGGCCAACATACCAACAAGATACGACCCTTCGTGTTCCGCGAATGTAATCTGACGCAAGTTCGGAATGTCGAGCCAGCCGACGTCGATGATCGCGAACTTTGTGTCTGGGTACTTAGGAGCCACTTCTTCCACAGTGGCAGCATTCTGGAAGCCGAGCACTACAATCGGGTTGTAGCCAGCTTCTGCCAAACGTGTGGCGAACTGAACCCGCTGCGCCTCAGCCGTGACTTCGATTTCCTGATAGCTTTCGCCCGTTTCCTCCGCCCAGCGCTGTGCGCCGTTATATGCGGCCTCGTTGAATGATTTATCGAATTTGCCGCCGAGATCATACATCAGCGCCGGTTCAGCCAGCGCAGCGCCCGCCATGACAGCAAGCGCAGCGACACTGCCGAGCGCATTTTTAAGATAGGACATTACAGTCTCCCAGTTGATATCTTGTGGAGCAGCCTGTTGGGCCGAAACCCCCGGCGCCCGTCTGATGCCAAGAATAAGGCCGCGAACACCGGAGAGGGTCAATAGGAGTCTTGTCCCATCTTACGAGAATCCTGTGTTTGATACGGGGTTAAGCCGTAGCCAAACGCTTTGACATCAAAATAGCGTCGATACGGGCATCGGGACCTCGATAATAGGCTTTTCGCAGGCCCGTTTCTGTCCAACCGCTTTTTTCATACATTTCGCGCGCAGCAGTATTGCTGGCCGCCACCTCAAGGAAGGCCTTCTCTCCTCCACTGCGTCGGCCTTCAGCTTCAAAGGCATGCAACAGGTTCTGACCGATGCCCCGCCGCTGAAAGTCTTTTTGCACTGCGAGGGTCAAAAGCTCGACCTCGTCTGAAACGACAAGCCCGAGCGAAAAGCCGGCCAAACTCACAGAAGGCGCAGCGGTCACCACGAACGTGCCGGGCACAGACAATAGATCTTTGAAATCGGCTTCACTCCAGGGTGCTGGCACCTCCATCGCATTGGCGTGAATGGCTGCCATTGCAGCGGGTGTCACGAGAAAATCACCGGCGGCGGGTCGGAAGCGGGCGTCGCATCAGCGGGGCGCACGTAAAGCGGCGATGGCGGAGCCACATCGCGGTGATGCTGCCACTTCCAGTGGGCAAGTCGCCCAAGTCTGTTCGGTACATCTTCGATCACGGCCTCCTGAAACGGCACATTCAGATGTTCGGCCATTTCTTGAACCCTGTGACCCAGCAGTTTCATGTCGGTTCGTATCAGGTGATCTGGCAACGCTGAGGGATCTACAAGCCCGGGCTCTCCGACAGGCTGACCAAGATTTTGAAATTGTACATAAACCTGATCGCGCGGTGCGGGAACACTCAGCAAAAACGTCTTGGCTTCAGCGTCATCAACAGCAGCGCGCATGAGGTCGAAGCTTGTTATCGATAGGACCGGAAGCTTTGTGACGAGGCCGAGACCGCGTGCGAAGGCGACAGAAATCCTTATGCCGGTGAAATTGCCCGGCCCCACACCGACGCCTATGGCCGACAGGTCGCCATAGGAAACGCCCGCGCTTTCCAGTGTCTCTTCCACCAGCGGTTGAAGCGCTTCCGCCTGCCCACGCTTCATGTCCATAGATTCGGTCGTAAGACGCTGGTCACCAGAAAAGAGGGCCACAGCAATATGCGGCCCCGATGTATCAAACGACAGGATAAGCGGTGCGCCGTCAGCCAAATCGGCCACGTGACCTCACGCCGCGACCGGGCGAACCTCGACAACCTCGGGGATGTAGTGGCGCAGAAGGTTTTCGATCCCCATCTTCAACGTCAACGTGGACGACGGACATCCAGCACAAGCGCCTTGCATGTGAAGATAGACGATACCGCGATCGAAGCCGTGAAACACGATGTCGCCCCCGTCTTGCGCGACCGCCGGGCGCACACGAGTGTCCAAAAGCTCTTTGATTTGGTTTACGACTTCGCCGTCTTCACCGTGATGCTCTGCATGGCCGGAGCCGGTATCCACATCTTCTTGCATGACTGGCTGGCCGGATTGAAAATGCTCCATAATCGCACCGAGAATAGGAGCTTTAACGACGTCCCAATCGGAAGCCTCGTCCTTCGTCACCGTGACGAAATCGATCCCGAGAAACACGCCGGTCACACCTTCGACGCCAAAAATGCGCGTCGCCAAAGGTGATTTTTCAGCCGCTTCCCGTGTCGGGAAATCAGCAGTTCCCATTTCGAGGACGCTTTGGCCAGGCAGGAACTTCAAAGTTGCTGGGTTTGGCGTAGCCTCGGTTTGAATAAACATGTTACGTCCTCCGGTCAGCCTTACATATGCGGATCAAGCCCATGCGTGTCAATAGATTGGAATTATTCTAAACTGCACCTGGCCGCATCGAAAATCGTCGATCTCTTCAAGCAGTTCTTTGTCATTTGAGGCCAGCATTTGTCAGTGCTTTTCGTATAAATTTCCGTCATCCTGTAGCAGCGAACCGGCAAAATCAGGTCACCGCAGCGTAAAGCAATCGACACGCAATGATCGTCAGCAAAACAAGGATCGCGCGGTCGAACACACCGCGGCTCAGAAAACGCGCCGCCCATGCGCCAAGTGGCATTGCACCGAAGAGCGGCAAAGCGGCACATAACCCAAGAAGCGCGCGGTCCGGCGTTATGATGCCCAACGCCCAAAGCGTGGGCAATTGAATGACACTCATGGCCGCGAAAAACACGGCAATCGTTGCGATGAACTCGCGCCGCTCCAGCCGCATAGCGTTCAGGAATGTCACCGATACGGGGGCCGAAACACCCCCTGCGCCCTGCATGACACCGCCAAGAAAGCCGGCCGGCGCCGCCCATCTTGCGCCGGCATCAAGGCCAAGCGTCCAGTCCGGGCGGGCAAATCGCTGTGCGAGATAAAGGAAAACGATCAGGCTCAGCCCCGCAAGCAGAACATCTCCCGGAACCCAGGCCAGGAAGAGGGAACCCGCGAACACGCCAACCCCGGCGGCACCGGCAAAGCTAACCAGAAACCTCAGCGGCAGAAAATGCGCGCGGTAGAACCAGGCCTGCCATATATTGCCAAGAAGACTTGGGATTACGAAGATCGCCACCGCAAACGGCACATCGTACATGAGCGCAAGCAGTGGCACGACCAAAAGCGGCGCGCCCGCACCGATCGCCCCTTTCAAAACGCCCCCCGCTGCCATTGCGGTCGCACCAAGGATCACACCGGTCCAATCCATTTAGATCGGTACGGCATGGATGCGGCTGCGTGGCCGCCGAGTTGTGACACTGAACGTTCTGTGCGTCATCACTCGGCCGCTTCGGCATATTCCTCAAGCGGCGGGCACGTGCAGACTAAGTGCCGGTCGCCATAGGTGTTGTCTACGCGGTTCACGGGCGGCCAATACTTGTCTACGCGAAACGCCCCGGCTGGGTAGCACGCTTCCTCCCGCGAATACGGACGATCCCAGTCGCCGATCAAGTCTTCCACCGTATGCGGCGCGCGCTTCAACGGATTGTTGTCACGGTCCGCCTTCCCATCCTCGATGGCGGCAATCTCGTCTCTGATCGACAGCATCGCGTCGCAAAAACGGTCAAGCTCGGCCTTGGTCTCGCTTTCGGTGGGCTCGACCATCAGCGTGCCAGCAACAGGCCAGCTCATGGTCGGCGCATGAAATCCGTTGTCCATCAACCGTTTGGCAATGTCGTCCACGGTTATACCTGCAGCCTCGTCAAAAACCCGCGTGTCGATGATGCACTCATGTGCCACAAGCCCGTTCTGACCCTTGAACATGATGTCAAACGCCCCGTCGAGCCGCTTGGCCATGTAATTCGCGTTCAGTATGGCGACCTTGGTAGCCTGCGTCAGCCCTTCGCCCCCCATCATCAGCAGATAGGCATAGGGGATGACCAGAATGCCCGGCGATCCAAATGGTGCCGCCGAAACCGGGCCTTCCCGGCCTCCCGTTTCGGGATGGCCTGGCAGAAAGGGTGCCAGATGGGCCTTTACACCAATGGGCCCCATGCCGGGCCCGCCACCGCCATGGGGAATGCAAAAGGTCTTGTGCAGGTTCAGATGGCTCACATCCGCGCCAATCTCGCCTGGTTTTGCAATGCCCACCATTGCGTTCAGATTGGCCCCGTCCAGATAAACCTGCCCGCCATGCTCATGGGTGATCTGGCACACCTCCTGAACGGTCGCTTCGAACACGCCGTGGGTGGACGGATAGGTGATCATGCACGCGGCAAGCCGGTCGCCCGCCGCTTCAGCTTTTGCGCGAAAGTCATCCAGATCGATGTCGCCGTTCTCCGTGCATTTCGTGACGACCACTTCCATGCCGCACATCTGCGCGCTGGCTGGATTGGTGCCGTGCGCATTGATTGGGATCAGACAGATATTGCGCTCCATGT
>JBCCRB010000241.1:0-5000 GCA_039208465.1 Pseudomonadota bacterium | reverse complement strand
TCTGTCTGCATTGACTGTCATGGAAGCTGCTGAGCTTTCCAAAATGCTTGAAGAAAAGTGGGGCGTTTCTGCCGCTGCACCGGTCGCTGTTGCGGCTGCTGGTGGTGCTGCAGGTGGCGATGCCGCACCGGCTGAAGAGAAGGATGAGTTTGACGTCATTCTTGAATCTGCAGGCGACAAGAAAATCAACGTCATCAAGGAAGTACGCGGCATCACAGGTCTTGGCCTGAAAGAAGCCAAAGACCTTGTTGAAGGCGCGCCGAAGCCGGTCAAAGAGGCTGTTTCCAAAGGCGAAGCCGAGGAAATCGTCAAGAAACTTCAGGAAGCTGGTGCAACAGCATCCATGAAGTAATGCGTTTTCGGGCAGCGGCAGATGCTGTCGCTGCCCGGCGTTTTGCGTATGTGTGACCCTTTTCCCGATTTCCTCACGATGAGGAATTCCGGAAATGGGTTTTAACCATTTGGGGGTTGCGAAACCGGGTGCATGGGTTTCGGACCTGTTTAGGCAAAGATCTCCGGCATGGCACAGCCGAGGGATCACAACTGAACAAATGCCGCCTGACGTGCCAGGCGGAACTATGAGGAGCTGCAATGGCGCAAGCTACCACCACATTCAATGGTCGCAGACGTATTCGTAAATTTTTCGGTGACATTCCCGATGTCGCCGAGATGCCGAACCTGATCGAGGTTCAAAAGGCATCCTATGACCAATTCCTGATGGTCGAAGAACCCGAAGGCGGGCGCGCCGACGAGGGGCTTCAAGCCGCGTTCAAATCGGTTTTTCCGATTTCTGACTTTGCCGGCACTTCGCAGCTGGAGTTTGTTTCCTACACATTCGAAGCGCCGAAATTCGACGTGGAAGAGTGTCGCCAGCGCGATCTAACCTATTCTGCGCCCTTGAAAGTGACGCTGCGCCTGATCGTGTTTGATGTCGATGAAGACACAGGCACGAAATCGGTGCGCGAATTCAAGGAGCAGGACGTTTACATGGGCGACATGCCGCTGATGACGAACAATGGTACGTTCATCGTCAATGGCACCGAGCGCGTTATCGTTTCGCAGATGCACCGCTCTCCGGGCGTCTTCTTTGACCATGACAAGGGCAAAACGCACTCATCGGGCAAATTGTTGTTTGCGGCGCGGGTGATACCTTACCGTGGTTCCTGGCTGGACATCGAATTTGACGCCAAAGATGTCGTGCATGCACGGATCGATCGTCGCCGGAAAATCCCGGTCTCGTCGCTCTTGATGGCTTTGGGTATGGATCCGGAAGAGATCCTGTCGACCTACTATAATTTTGTGTCCTATGAGCGTGATGGCGAAGGCTGGCGCATTCCATTCAACGCCGAGGGCCTGAAGGGCACCAAACCGCTGAAAGATCTGATCGACGCTGACACTGGCGAAGTGATTGTCGAAGCGGGCAAGAAGGTTACCGCCCGTGCCGTCAAGCAACTGGCGGAAAAGGGCATCAAGGCGTTCAAGGCGACCGATGAAGACCTTTATGGCGCTTATCTGGCTGAGGACATCGTTAATTTTGAAACCGGGGAAATCTACCTGGAAGCCGGTGACGAGATTGATGAGAAAACGCTCGAAGTGCTGATCGAGAGCGGTCACACCTCGTTCCCGATCCTCGATATCGACCATGTGAATGTTGGCCCATACGTTCGCTCGACGCTTGCCGTTGACAAGAACGAAAGCCGCCAGGACGCGCTGTTCGATATCTACCGCGTCATGCGTCCAGGCGAACCGCCGACCATGGAAACCGCGGAAGCCATGTTCAACTCGCTGTTCTTTGACAGTGAGCGTTATGATCTGTCGGCAGTTGGCCGCGTTAAAATGAATATGCGTCTCGGTATCGATGTGGAAGACACGGTGCGCACCGTGCGCAAGGAAGACATTATCGAAGTGCTGCGCATTCTGCTCGATTTGCGCGACGGCAAGGGCGATGTCGATGACATCGACAATCTCGGCAACCGCCGTGTGCGCTCGGTCGGCGAACTGATGGAAAACCAGTATCGCGTCGGTCTGTTGCGTATGGAACGGGCGATCAAGGAGCGCATGTCGTCGGTCGATATCGACACGGTCATGCCGCAGGATCTGATCAACGCCAAGCCGGCGGCAGCGGCGGTGCGCGAGTTCTTCGGTTCCTCGCAATTGTCGCAGTTTATGGACCAGACCAACCCCTTGTCTGAGATCACGCACAAACGCCGCCTGTCGGCGCTTGGGCCGGGCGGTCTGACGCGCGAGCGTGCGGGCTTTGAGGTGCGTGACGTTCACCCGACCCATTATGGCCGTATCTGCCCGATCGAGACGCCGGAAGGGCCGAACATCGGTCTGATCAACTCGCTGTCGACATTTGCACGGGTCAACAAATATGGGTTCATCGAGAGCCCGTATCGTCGTGTTGTTGATGGCAAGGTGACCGATGAGGTCATCTATCTGTCGGCTGTCGAGGAAGCCAAGTACCACGTTGCGCAGGCCAATGCTGAGCTCAATGATGATGGTACGCTGGCAAACCAGTTTGTTATCGTGCGCCACAATGGCGATGTGATGATGGCCCCCAAAGACGTTGTCGATCTGATGGACGTCTCACCGAAGCAGCTTGTTTCAGTGGCCGCGGCGCTGATCCCGTTCCTGGAGAACGATGATGCGAACCGCGCGCTGATGGGTTCCAACATGCAACGCCAGGCCGTGCCGCTCGTTAAAGCCGACGCACCGTTTGTCGGCACCGGCATGGAGGCTATCGTTGCCCGCGATTCTGGTGCGGCGATTGCTGCCCGGCGTGGTGGTATCGTTGATCAGGTGGATGCGATGCGTGTCGTTATCCGCGCGACTGACGAATTGGATCCGGGTGAACCAGGCGTTGATATTTATCGTCTGCAGAAGTTCCAGCGGTCGAACCAATCAACCTGTATCAACCAGCGTCCGCTGGTGCGGGTTGGTGATGTGATCGAAAAAGGTGACATTATTGCCGATGGTCCGTCGACGGATCTCGGTGACTTGGCGCTTGGCCGCAACGTGCTTGTCGCGTTCATGCCGTGGAACGGCTACAATTACGAGGACTCGATCCTGCTTTCTGAGCGCATCGTGCGCGAAGACGTGTTCACCTCCATCCATCTGGAAGAATATGAGGTGATGGCACGGGACACGAAGCTGGGTCCGGAAGAGATCACACGGGATATCCCGAACGTGTCGGAAGAGGCGCTGAAAAACCTCGACGAAGCCGGTATTGTCTATATCGGGGCGGAAGTTGGCCCGGGCGATATTCTGGTCGGCAAGATCACGCCGAAAGGCGAAAGCCCGATGACACCAGAAGAAAAGCTCTTGCGGGCGATCTTCGGTGAAAAGGCTTCCGATGTGCGTGACACATCCATGCGCATGCCGCCCGGTGGTTTTGGTACGGTCGTTGAGGTCCGTGTCTTCAACCGTCATGGCATCGACAAGGATGAGCGCGCCATGGCGATCGAGCGCGAGGAAATTGAACGCCTCGCCAAAGACCGCGATGACGAGCAGTCGATCCTTGATCGCAACACCTACAACCGTCTGGCCAGCATGCTGTCAGGCAAGGAAGCGATTGCCGGACCGAAAGGCTTCAAGAAAGGCACCAAAATCGACGAAGCCGTTCTGGAGAGCTATCCGCAATCCAATTGGTGGCAGTTTGCCGTCGGCGATGAAAAGCTTCAAGACACGTTGGAGCAGCTTCGCAACCAATATGATGAGACCAAGAAGTCGCTTGAACAGCGCTTCATGGACAAGGTTGAGAAGGTGCAGCGCGGCGATGAAATGCCGCCCGGCGTTATGAAGATGGTCAAGGTGTTTGTGGCTGTTAAGCGTAAGCTCCAGCCCGGCGACAAGATGGCCGGCCGGCACGGCAACAAGGGTGTGGTTTCACGGATCATGCCGGTGGAAGACATGCCGTTCCTGGAAGATGGTGAGCATGTCGACATCGTGTTGAACCCGCTCGGCGTGCCCTCGCGGATGAATGTTGGTCAGATCCTGGAAACGCACCTTGGTTGGGCGTGTGCCGGGATGGGCAAGAAAATCGGCGAGATGGTCGAAGCCTACAAGCAGTCCGGTGACACCAAGCCGCTGCGCGCCACGCTCGAAGACTTCATGCCTGACAACAACCGCAATGAGCCGGTGCGCAAAATGGATGATGATTCCGTCGTGCGCCTCGGTGAGCAGTTCACGCGCGGTGTGACGATCGCAACGCCGGTCTTTGACGGTGCCGTTGAGGAAGAAGTCAACGACATGCTGTCGCTTGCCGGTCTTGATCGTTCAGGTCAGTCGACACTCTATGACGGACGGACCGGTGAGGCCTTCGATCGGCCGGTGACAGTGGGCTATATCTACATGCTCAAACTGCACCATCTGGTTGATGACAAGATTCACGCCCGTTCGATCGGTCCATACTCGCTTGTTACCCAGCAGCCGCTGGGCGGTAAGGCACAGTTTGGTGGCCAGCGTTTCGGCGAGATGGAGGTCTGGGCGCTTGAAGCTTATGGCGCTGCCTACACGCTGCAGGAAATGCTCACGGTCAAATCTGATGACGTGGCCGGGCGTACCAAAGTGTATGAGGCGATCGTACGCGGCGACGACACGTTCGAAGCCGGTATTCCGGAAAGCTTCAACGTGCTTGTCAAAGAGATGCGTTCGCTTGGTCTGAATGTCGAGTTGTCCTCGACGCGTGTTGATCCTGAATATGCAGACGAGCAGCAACAGCTGCCGGATGCGGCTGAGTAAATTTTGCGATGGCGGCGTCGCGGCCTGATGGTCGCGGTGCCCTTCACCCATTCCGCCGGCTGGTCCGGCAATTGATTTAAAACGGGCGATGCCCGGCAAGGAGAACGGCATGAATCAAGAGGTTGCAAATATTTTCAACCCTCAGGCCACGTCACAGAATTTCGACTCGATCCGCATTTCGATCGCGTCACCGGAGAAAATTTTGTCCTGGTCGTACGGTGAAATCAAAAAGCCGGAAACGATCAACTACCGCACAT
>JBCCRB010000240.1:0-5004 GCA_039208465.1 Pseudomonadota bacterium | reverse complement strand
TACCAGCACCCGACCTACGAGTTGGACCTGGAACGCGTATCCTTAGCTTAAAACTGGCAAAACCGGCCGGCCCCAATCGGGCCGGCCGGGTTGCATTGAATGAAAAGATCACGGTTAATGTGACTGATCGCAGGCGTCACGTCTGCACAACGGGAGTGGGTTTGTGCTGAATTTTCTCGCACGCCGATTGGGCGTGATGATCCTGACCATGCTGGCCTTGACGATGGTCGTCTTTTTCCTGGTCAATTTGGAACCAAATCTTCGCAAACTCTCCATCTCACAAACCAATATGCGCGCAACCGACGCGCAAATCGAAAGCTGGCTGGTCAATAATGGCTATCGCCAGAACTTCTTTGTCCGTTACGGCCAATGGCTGGGCGTGGTTGAAAAGCAACCCAACATCGATCCGGAAACCGGTGAGGCAACGCCGCGCTTCCGGTTCTGTGACGAACCGGCAGAAGCGGTTTACGCCGGGGTTTTGCAGGGTGACTTTGGCTGTTCGACACGCTTTAAAGTACCCGTCGCCGAACGGTTGGGGCCGGCTCTGGCGGCCACCGGTTGGCTGATGTTCTATGTAATGCTGGTCATGGTGCCGATGGCGCTGATCGTCGGTGTTGTTGCCGGCATGCGCGAAGGCTCGCGTACCGACCGGTCGCTGTCGGTCGCGTCAATTGCCTCGACGGCAACGCCTGAATATGTCTCCGGCATCATTTTCACTGTCATCTTCGCATCCTGGCTCGGCTGGCTAAACGGGTCAGCTGCCTCGGCTACGCGCGACGGAATAACTTTCTTCAACTTTACCCTGCCTGTCATGACCATGGCGATTTATGGCATGGGCTATATTGCCCGCATGACACGCGCCTCCATGGCAGAGGTGATGACAGCGCAATATATCCGCACGGCCCGTTTGAAGGGGCTGAACTTTTCCGGCGTCGTTCTTAAACACGCGCTGCGCAACGCGCTGATTGCCCCTTTCACCGTCATCATGCTGCAATTTCCATGGCTGTTGACCGGCGTTGTGATCGTAGAGGCGATGTTCCGCTATCAGGGCTTCGGCTTTGTTTTGGTCGCTGCGGCCGAAAACAACGACATTGACCTGTTACTGGCATGCTCGCTCGTTTCAGTTGTGATCGTTCTGCTCACGCAACTGCTCTCTGATGTCGGCTACGCCTTCCTGAACCCACGCATTCGCGTCTCCTGATTGATCAAACGGAAAGTCTGAACCCATGGAAGCCATCTCGACATCCGCGATCATCATCGAATTCATCACCCGGTTCTGGCCGGTCTGGGCAGCGTTGATTGTCACGGGCGCCATTTCCTACACCTACCGCGACTATCTCGGCATTTACGGCCGCCTGTTTAATTCCGGCATCGGCATTGCCGGCCTGATGTTCTGCCTGTTCTGGTTTTTCACGGCGATCTTCGCCGACATCGTCGCGCCTTTTGACCCGCTGCAGCAAATCGCAATCATGAAAAACCAGGCCCCGGGGACGATCGAACCGGAGAGCGGCATTGCCTATATATTTGGTGGCGACAAGCTGGCGCGTGATGTGTTCAGCCGCATGGTCTACGGGTCACAAATCGTCTTGATCGTCGCCCCCGCCGCCACGGCCTTCGCCTTGATGGTGGGCATCACGCTGGGCTTGCCAGCCGGCTATTATGGCGGGCGGATCGACAATGTGCTGTCGTTCCTTGCCAATCTGGTCCTGGCGTTTCCGGTCATCCTTCTGTTCTACCTGCTGGTCACGCCGGGCATCACCGACACACCGATCCCCTACACCATGGCAGGACTGTTCTTCATATTCCCGATCATCTTCTTCATCACGCTGTTCTGGCAACGCTACCAGGCGCGCCAACAGCTGCTGTGGGCGCAGATCGGGTTGACGCTCCTGATCGGCGCATGGGTCTATGCGGGCCTGGTGTTCGACGCCGACCCGTTGGGCATCATTTCCATCAGCCCCAATGAGCTGAACATTTTTGTTGCCGTGGTCTTTGCGTCCTCACCCGGCGTGTTCCGGATCGTGCGCGGCCTGGTCATGGACATCAAGACACGTGACTATGTAGCTGCAGCCCAGACCCGCGGTGAAAGCCCCTGGTACATCATGCTGTGGGAAATCCTGCCCAATGCCCGCGGCCCGTTGATCGTCGATGCATGCCTACGCATCGGCTACACGACAATCCTGCTCGGTACGCTAGGCTATTTTGGCCTCGGCATGGCCCCTGAGAGCCCTGATTGGGGCACTGCGATCAAGGACGGATCACAATTGCTCCGCCTGACGCCATGGCCGGCAATCATACCGGCCGTAGCGCTGATGAGCTTTGTGTTGGGATTGAACCTGCTGGCCGATGCCTTGCGTGAGGAATCGCTGAACGATTAACCGGTTTTCACCTTTACCGACCGATCCAGCACATCGCCAAATTCCGGGTGCCGATTGAACTGTGCGTTCGCGAAGGGGCATAGCGGCACCACCGAAAATGGTGTCGCGCGCGCATCGGCGATCAGCTGTTTGAGCAGCCTCACACCGACACCTTTACCGCGAAACACATCCGGCACATCCGTGTGGTCGATGATGATGCAGTCGGGCTTGCCCCAAGTGTAGGTCATCTCCGCTTCAACACCGCCCGGCGCGCGCATCACATACCGACCCTTCTTGCCATCATCTTCGCGTTCAATAGCCAGATTGTCTGAACCAGCAATCTGTGCGCTGATCTCTGATGCATGCGCCTTGATCGCCTCCAATTCTGACTGCGGCACTTCATGGCCGCCCGGGTGCCAAAAGGTTTTCACATTTGCACCACGCGCTTCCAGCACATCGGCCAGCTTGCCGGTCATGTCAGGCGGGCAGATCGGATCGCGCCCACCGGCCGTAATCAGCACTTTGGTCCCCGATAGGCTGTTGCCTTCGGTCATGTCCCACGTCACCAGCGGATGCATCAGGATCGCGTGGTCAAAAAGGTCGGGCGCCTTGTCGATCACCGAGGCCAGAATGTTGGCACCATTTGAGTAGCCAAGCCCGATGACCGCGCTGGGCGCACGCGCCTTGATCTGCGCCTGGATAAAGGCCTGCATGGTCTGCGTGCGCCGGGCCAGATCTTCAAAATCATACATGCCCTCGCCGGAACGCTTGAAAAAGCGAAGGGCGCCGCCTTCACTCACATCGCCACGCGCAGAGATTACATGCGCTGTGTCGATCAGCTCTGCACCGAGATCGAGAAACTGGGTCTCATCGCCACCTGTGCCGTGGAAGACAAAGAAAAGCGGGCCGCCCGGCGCATAAGCAGCGCCGGACTTCTCTGCGAAAACATAAAGGTCCTCAGACATGTTTAACCCTCATCGAGCGGTTGCAGATTTTCTTCAAGCATGGCCCGCAGATGCTCATGTTGCGTGGGCAGCTTCAACGCTTCGCCAAGATGGGCCGTATCCTCATCGCGGTCAAAGCCGGGCTCATTGGTGGCAATTTCAAACAGCACACCGCCGGGCGTGCGGAAGTAGATTGCCCAAAAATAGTCGCGGTCAATGACTGGCGTTACTTGATAGCCGGTGTCCATCAGCGCTTTGCGCACTTCCAGCTGTTTTTCACGATTGTCGACCGAAAAGGCGATGTGATGCACCGACCCGGCACCGAGCCGTGCGGCAGAAAGATTGGGCGTTTTCTCCAATTCGATAAAGTCAGCACCATTGCCCGCACCTTTAACGCGGTACCGCGCAACATCGGCCGTGTCCTCCACCAGCTCATAATTCATGAAACGCAACAATTCGCCGGTCGCGCCATCATCCTGAAGGCGCATGGTCGCGCCGTGAAAGCCACGGATCGCGTGATCGGCGTCAACACCATTGTGCGTCCATGGCGTCCGCGGATCGCCTTTCGTTTCGATCAGCGCAAACATGTCGCCATCAGGGCCGGCAAAATAGAGTCGGTTTTCACCAAATTCGTTTTCGCGCTTGAGGCCCTGGATCTTGTGGTCAGCAAACCGCGCCTGCCAGAAATCGAGCGCACCCTCGGGCACGGAAAACTGGGTTGTGCCGACTTCGCCGGCACCGGGAATACCGCCGGCAATGTGCGGAAACGGAAAGTAAGTCATTACGGTCCCGGGCGTGCCGTCCTGGTCACCATAATAAAGGTGATAGACATCGGGCGCGTCGAAATTGACGGTTTTCTTCACCCGGCGAAGGCCGAGCGTGTCAGTAAAAAACGCATTATTGATGCGGGCATCCGCAGCCATGGAAGTCACATGGTGCAGGCCGTTAATTTGAGTAAGCATGGCTTTATTCCTCACTTGAACATGGCCTGCATATTGCCGTCCTCCATTGTTCAATCAACCGGCATAAAATGCACGCAATGTGCACTTTTATTGAACGATTATAGATACACCTTTCCGATTGCCGGAATCGCGCGGCTTTGTTATTGACCGCCTAGGCACCCGTAGCTCAGCTGGATAGAGCGCTGCCCTCCGAAGGCAGAGGTCACAGGTTCGAATCCTGTCGGGTGCGCCAATAATATCAATCACTTAGCAGTTTGGAGGCTGGATTCTCGGTAGTCCTGCAACGTTATTTGCAATGAAATCGGCACCAATTTGATTCATGACACTTGCAGCGCGGCTTTGGTGGTGCGGTGAATGGTGGCGGTATGTTTCCATCAATGTCTCTGCTGAAGTGGCAAAATACTCAACTGCATCTTCAAGCGTCATTCCCTTTTGAAAAGCCCAAGTCACGGCGGTGTGTTTGAGCGTATGTCGCACCGCACCATCTATGCCGGTTACTCGGCACGCTCGGTCGAAGCTTGAATCGATATCAGCAATTTTCTTCCCTTCGTAGTGAATAACCGACGGCATCTCGTCTTCACTCCAGAGCTTGGCTTTTTGCCAAAGGAATTCTGGCATGGTGATTGATCCACGCTGTTTTCCTGACTCTTCTTCGTCTGTTCCGAGAAAGTGAATCTTGCCAGCCTGCAAATCGATCCAGCCATTTGATGGTGAGGGCTTCCATTCAAGATCAAGAACGGC